>JBFZCS010000112.1:0-3154 GCA_041307825.1 Azonexaceae bacterium | reverse complement strand
CCGCTGCCGCGCAGGGTCAGGCCGCGCAGGGTCACGCGATCGGCCTTGACGGTGAGGACCGTGCCCTTGCCGCCGGCGTCGATGATGACCTTGCCGTCGCCTTCCAGCGTCAGCGGCTTGGTGATGATCGCCGGCCCCTGATAGATCCCCGGCGGCAGGCGGATGCTGGCGCCGGCCAGCGCCGTGTCGAGCCAGGGCTGGAGCGGCTGCGCGGCGAGCGCCGGCAGGCCGTGGCTCAGGAAGCAGGCGAGGGCGAGGCGAAGGAGTAGCTTCATCGGGCCGGAATTTAGCCGGCAACGGCACAATCCGGCGTGAACCTGCATCAAGTTTTGCGGATGTTTGGCCGCATGGCGCGCCGCAAATGAAAATGCCCGCCAGAGGGCGGGCATCCTGGCTTGCGGTACTGAAGCTTAGTTGACTTTGGCGCTCTCGCGCAGCTTCTTGACCAGTTGCTCGATCTGCTGCTGCTGGGCGCGCTGCTGGAGTTGCGGCTTGATCTGCTCGAACGGCGGCGGGGTCAGCGGACGGGTGTCTTCGAGGGAGATGACGTGGAAGCCGAAATCGGTCTTGACCGGCGTCGTGGTCGTTTCACCCTTCTTCAGCTTGACCAGTGCCTCGGAGAACTGCTTGGCATAGGCATTCGGCGAATTCCAGCCGAGATCGCCGCCTTTGTCCTTGGAACCGGGATCCTTCGACTGCTTGGCCAGTTCGGAGAATTTTTCACCCTTGTCGAGCTTGACGATGATGGCCTTGGCTTCGTCTTCGTTGGCGACCAGGATGTGCTTGGCCTTGTATTCGGTCGTGCCGAGGTTAGCCTTGATCGCGTCGTAACCCTTGCGCAACTGATCGTCGCTGATCGGGTTGGCACGCACGTAATCCGAGAGATAGGCCTGGATCAGCACGGCCTGCCGGGCGAGTTCGACCTGGGCCTGAGCCTCGGGGCTCTTGTCGAGGCCTTTCTTCTTGGCTTCCTGGACGAGGATTTCGCGGCGGATCAACTCTTCCTTGACGGCATTCTGCAGTTCCGGTGAATCCGGCGTGCCCTGGGCCTTTTGCTGGGCGATGAAGACGTTGTAAACGTTCTGGGAAATGGCCTGGCCATTGACGGTGGCTACGGCGCTGCCCTTCTGGGCGAGAGCCGGGGCGGAAGCGATGGCGCCAGCCACGAGCATGGCGGCCAGATGGGATACTTTGATCATTCGATATTCCTTGGGTGTGGGGGAGAAAACCCGGTGATTATACTTCGTCGGGTGAAAATGCACGGATGCTGAGTGCGTGAATCCGACCGCGCATCAGATCGCCGACCGCTTCATGGATCATGCGGTGACGCCGGACCGTATTGTGGCCGGCGAAGGCGGCGGCGACTATGGTGATTTTGTAATGGCCGCCATCTTTCGCGCCGGCATGGCCGGCATGGCGGTGCGATTCGTCCTCGATGGCGATGGATGTCGGCTCCAGGGTGGCCAGACGCTGGCGCAGCAATTCGACGGTTTCGCCGCTCATGCCGGCAACACCTTCTTGAACGGCTTGACGGTAACCGTGCCGTAAACGCCGGCTGCGACGTAGGGGTCGGCGTCGGCCCAGGCTTGGGCGGCGGCGAGCGACTCGAATTCGGCGACGATGATGCTGCCCGAGAAGCCGGCCGGGCCGGGATCGGGCGAGTCGATCGCCGGACAAGGGCCGGCGAGAATCAGGCAGCCGGCGGCCTGCAATCCCTGCAGGCGCTCGACGTGGGCGGGACGCGCCGCGAGGCGTTGAGCGAGGGTGCCAGGGAGGTCTTCACCGATGATGACGTAGAGCATTTACTGTTTGTCCTCGACGTATTTCGACAACATGAGGCCCTGCCCGAGCACGAACAGAAGCAGCAGCCCCATGCCGCCGAAAAGTTTGAAATTGACCCAGGTATCGGTCGGAAAGTTGAAGGCGACGATCAGGTTGAGCACGCCCATGAACAGGAAAAAGGCGATCCACGACAGGTTGACCTTGCCCCACACCGGCTCCGGCAGTGTCATCTGCTCGCCGAGCATCGCCTTGATCGGGTTCTTCCTGAGCACCAGCGCCGCGAAGGCCATGCTGCCGGCGAACGCCCAGTAGAGGATGGTCGGCTTCCACTTGATGAAGGTTTCGTCCTGGAAGATCAGGGTCATGCCGCCAAAAACGGTGACCAGCACGAGGCTGACCCACAGCATCTTGTCGACCTTGCCGTGACGGAAATGCACCCAGGCGATCTGCGCCATGGTGGCGACGATGACGACCATTGTCGCCAACAGGATCGGCGCCTGCTTGACGTCGAGCACGGTGCTGCCGAGCAGGCTGCCAACCAGCGCGGCCGCCCCTTCGGGATTGCTGCCGTAGTACTTGAAGGTCGCGAAGAAGAGGATGACGGGGAAGAGGTCGAATAACAGTTTCATGGCGCAGGATTATAACCGTTGCTGAATTTGCCGGCAGAGGTCGTCAGGCAACCGGCGGCAGTTCGAGAAATGATGCGCCTGCGGCTGGATTGCTGCCGGCGATGCGCGGCACCCGGCCAAGCAGCGGCGCGCCAAGCCGTTCGCGCAGGGCGGCGATGTTGTCGTCGATGCGGGCCATTTCCGGGTCGATCTGGTTGGCGACCCAGCCGGCCAGCCTCAGGCCGCGGGCGGCGATGGCCTCGGCGGTGAGCAGGGCATGGTTGATACAGCCGAGGCGCAGGCCGACGACGAGGATCAGCGGCAGGCCGAGGGCGACGGCGAGGTCGGCGCTGTCATGGTCGACGCCCAAAGGAACGCGAAATCCGCCGACCCCCTCGACGATCAGCAGGTCGGATTGCTGCCGGGCCGCGGCGCAGGCGGCGATGATGCGCGCGAAATCGATGGCGATTTCCGCTTCGGCGGCAGCCAGATGCGGGGCGATGGCCGGCGCGAAGCAGTAGGGGTTGAGGACCGCCGGCGGCAGCGCCACATTGCCGGCGGCGCGGATGGCTTCGACATCCTCGTTCGTGCCGGCAGCGTCGGCGCCCGCCGCGACCGGCTTGATCCCGACCGCCTGCAGGCCGAGCTGACGGCTACGGTGGAGCAGGGCGCAGGTGATGAAGGTCTTGCCGATTTCGGTGTCGGTTCCGGTCAGGAAGTAGGCGTGGTTCATTTGCGGGCGTGCAGAGTGATGATGTCGTAGG
>JBFZCS010000111.1:0-7104 GCA_041307825.1 Azonexaceae bacterium | reverse complement strand
ATCTCGTCGAGCATCGAAATCGGGCCGCTCAAGCCGGTCGGCAGGCCTTCGCGCCAGGAACGCATGTTGGACGCCATCTGGCCGTCGCTCGGCGCCCGTGCCCGCGCCGCGAGCAGCGCGTCGCCCGGCTTGAGGTCACTGCCGAGCAGGATGTCGGCGCGCCGGATGTTGTCCTTGATCACGAAGTATTCCGCCGGCCATTCGGCGAGCGGCACCTTGCCGCGAATCAGTTCGGCGATTTCGTCGATGCGCGCTGCCGTCAACCCCGCCACAGCGTAATTATTGACCAGCATCGCCGGCCCCTGATCGCACATGCCGGTGCAGGCGGTTTTCCCGACACTGACCAGGCCGTCCTCCGACACTTTTCCGCGCTCGACCCACAGGCTGTTGCACAGGCGGTCCATCAGCGCCCTATTGCCAAGCATGCGGTCGGTGATGTTGTCCGAGAACAGGACCCGATATTTGCCGCGCAGCCGGGTATAGAAGAATGAGTAAAAACCGGCGACGCCCTCGATCTTGGTGCGCGGCACGCCCAGGCTTACCTGCAGGCGGTCGATGGCTTCCGGCGGAATCCAGTCGCAGGCTTCCTGCACCTCGCGCAGGATCTGCACCATGCAGGTCGGATCGCGCCGATAGCGGGTGACTACGCGGTCGACAATACCGGCAACCGCTTCGGCATGCAGTTCGTTCTCTGCCACGACAACCTCCTTACCCTTACACGTACAGCGGCAAGCCTAGCACCAACGCGTGGCGCCCGGTTGCGTCAGGTCAACCGGCGACGGATTCCATTCCGGAAAACCATGCCGCACCGCCTTCAGAATCGGACGGCAACACCACCGGAAACTCCAGCCACATTGTTTTGTTGCACTGCAACATACTATACTACGCATAACCGATGATGGAAGCCAAGGAGTGCGCCAATGAATGAGACAACCGAACAGCGTCATGTCGTCAACAAGACCTACGACGAAATCCATGTCGGCGATTTCGCGAGCCTTACGCGCACGCTGATGCCCGAGGATGTCAAGCTTTTCGCGGTACTGACCGGAGACTTCAATCCGACCGCCGCCGATGCGCGCTATTCCGAAAGCGGCATGTTCCGCGAAGTCATGGCGCACGGCATGTGGAGCGGCTCGCTGATTTCCACCGTGCTCGGCACCCAGTTTCCCGGCCCCGGCACGATCCTGATCGACGAGTGCCTGCATTTCGCGCGCCCGGTGACGATCGGCGACACGATTACCGTCACCCTGACGGCCAAGCAGAAATTCGATCACAACAAGCATGTGATTCTCGATTGCGTCGCCACCAACCAGGAAAATCTGCAGGTCCTGCGCGGCACCGCCGAGGTTCTCGCCCCGAGCGAGAAGATCTCGCACATGCAGGAGTTTCATCGCCCATTGGTCAGCATCGACAACAAGCACGAGCGCTTTCAGCAGATGCTGTCAATGGTCCGGGGGATGGAACCGATTCCAACCGCCGTCGCCCACCCGTGCGACAAGGAATCGCTCAAGGGGCCGGTCATTGCCTTCCATGAAGGGATCATCGAACCGATCCTGGTCGGTCCCGAATCCAGGATCCGCAGCGTCGCCGAGGAATTCGGCATCGACCTGCACGGCATCCGGATCGTAAACGCCAAGCACAGCCACGACGCGGCGGCGATCGCGGTGTCGCTGGTGCGTACCGGCGATGCCGAGGCGCTGATGAAGGGCAGCCTGCATACCGACGAGCTGATGGCCGAGGTCGTTGCGCGCGCCAACGGCCTGCGGACGGCGCGCCGCATCAGCCACGTCTTCCTGATGAACGTGCCGACCTACCACCGGCCCTTGCTGATCACCGACGCGGCGATCAACATCGCGCCAACGCTGGAAGACAAGGTCGATATCGTCCAGAACGCGATCGACCTGGCGCACATCATCGGCATTCCCGAGCCCAAGGTCGCGATCCTCTCGGCGGTCGAAACGGTCAACCCGAAGATTCAGTCCACGCTGGACGCCGCGGCGCTGTGCAAGATGGCCGATCGCGGCCAGATCAAGGGCGGCATCCTCGACGGCCCGCTCGCCTTCGACAATGCGGTGTCGATCGTTGCCGCCAAGACCAAGGGCATCAAGTCGGCAGTCGCCGGCCATGCCGAAATCCTCGTCGTTCCCGATCTCGAATCCGGCAACATGGTCGCCAAGCAGCTCGAATATCTCGCCAACGCGCTGACCGCCGGTATTGTCCTTGGCACGCGCGTGCCGATCGTCCTGACCAGCCGCGCCGACACGGCAGAGACTCGCGTCGCGTCCTGCGTAATCGCCGCACTCGTCGCCCACGCCAACCGAGCCAAGGGAAAGACCTGAATGACACACGGTATCCTCACCATCAACGCCGGATCGTCCTCGATCAAGTTCGCGCTGTTCGAACTGAATGGCGGTTTGAGCGCCAGGGCAAGCGTTTCCGGCCAGATCGACGGCATCGGCGCCGAGGCCAGGCTGATTGCCCGGGATCCATCGGGCAAACATGAAATTGCCCTCGAACTTGCCGGCGGACAGGAAGCGCAGCATCAGGCCAGCCTGAATTTCCTGCTGAAATGGCTGCGGGAAACGCAGCACGGCTGGGATCTGGCGGCCGTCGGCCATCGCGTGGTTCATGGCGGCGAGCTTTTTTCGGCGCCGATCGCGGTCGACCGCGAAATCGTCGAGAAACTCGAGCGTTTCATCACCCTCGCCCCGCTGCATCAGCCGCACAACCTCAACGGCATCAAGGCCATCGCCAGCCTGCTGCCCGATGTCCGTCAGGTAGCCTGCTTCGATACCGCCTTCCATCGCACCAATCCGCCGGTCGCCCAGGCTTTCGCCATCCCGCGCGCCTTGTCGGCCGAAGGCATCAAGCGCTACGGCTTCCACGGCCTGTCCTACGAATTCATCGCCCGCGTGCTGCCCGAACACACGCCGCGCGCCAGCGGGCGCGTGATCGTTGCCCATCTCGGCAACGGATCCTCGATGTGCGGCATGGTCGACCGCAAGAGCATGTCTTCAACCATGGGCTTCACCGCCATCGACGGACTGATGATGGGAACGCGAAGCGGCGCCATCGACCCCGGCGTCCTCATCTACCTGATGGACAACAAGGGCATGGGCTCGCCGGAACTGACCCGGCTGCTCTACAAGGAATCCGGTCTGCTCGGCGTTTCCGGCATCAGCCAGGACATGCGCACCCTGCTGGCCTCCGGCGCGCCGGAAGCGGAAGAGGCGATCGACCTCTATTGTTTCCGCATCGTGCGCGAAATCGGCTCACTCGCCGCAGCCATCGGCGGCATCGATGCGTTGGTGTTCACCGGCGGCATCGGCGAACATGCGGCGGAAATCAGGCGCCGCGTCTGCTCGCGTCTCGGCTGGCTCGGTGCGACGCTCGACGAGGCCGCGAACAGCGCGGACGACCTGCGCATTTCCACCCCGGCGAGCGCTGTCGACCTGCTGGTCATCCCGACCAACGAAGAGTGGATGATCGCGCATCACACGCAAAACCTGCTCGGCCTCTGAAGAAATTTTTCCCGTCCAGCCCCGGCGCCGCAAGGTCCCGGGGCTTTGTTTTTCGGGCCTTCCCGGGACATGGACGCATCATGCGGGAACATGCGAAAAATACCATATATAGTTCAGTTATTGCCTTGACCCACTATATATAGTAGCTTTGCAAAATCCGAAGACAATCCAGACCACCGATAAAAACCATACCGAGGAGCGCAAAATGAGCCCAGTTTCAGAACAACTCTCGCTGACCGATATTCCTGCACCCCCCAAATTCGCGCCCCTGCCGGAACAGGAAATTTCCGCCGAGGTTCTGATCGAAAAATACGCCAAGGGTTCGGAAACCAGCGTCCATGACGTGCGCCGCCGCGTCGCCTATGCGCTGGCCCAGGTCGAACAGGAAAAGGACCGCGCTCATTGGGAAGCCAAGTTCCTGTGGGCCCAGGAAAACGGCTTCATCCCGGCCGGCCGCATCAATTCCGCCGCCGGTACCGACTTGCAGGCCACGTTGATCAACTGCTTCGTGCAACCGGTCGGCGACTCCATCGTCGAGACCACCGACGGCAAGCCCGGCATCTACACCGCGCTGGCCCAGGCGGCCGAAACCATGCGTCGCGGCGGCGGCGTCGGCTATGACTTTTCGAGCATCCGGCCGCAGGGCGCCCACGTCAAGGGTACCCAGTCGCGCGCTTCCGGCCCGGTTTCCTACATGCGCGTCTTCGACCGCTCCTGCGAGACCGTCGAATCCGCCGGCGCCCGCCGTGGCGCCCAGATGGGCGTGTTGCGCTGCGACCATCCGGATATCGAAGTCTTCATCCACGCCAAGGACAAGGGCGACCTGACCAACTTCAACATCTCGATCGGCGTCACCGATGCCTTCATGGAAGCGGTCGACAACGATACCGAAGTCGAACTGACCCACCGCGCCGAACCCAATGCCGAGATGCGCTCCAGCGGCGCCTACCAGCGCGAGGATGGCCATTGGGTGTACCGCAAGCTGCCCGCCCGCGACCTGTGGGATCAGGTCATGAAATCCACCTACGATCACGCCGAGCCGGGCATCCTGTTCCTCGACCGCATGAACAAGGACAACAACCTCAATTACTGCGAGGTGATCGAGGCGACCAATCCCTGCGCCGAACAGCCGCTGCCGCCCTACGGCTGCTGCTGCCTCGGCTCGATCAATCTGACCCTGTACGTCAAGAACCCGTTTTCCGAGCATGCGGAATTCGATTTCGACGCTTTCGGCGAAGTCGTCCGCATCTCCACCCGCATGCTCGACAACGTGCTCGACGCCACCCACTGGCCGCTCGAGCGCCAGCAGCAGGAAGCCGCCAACAAGCGCCGCGTCGGCCTCGGCTATACCGGCCTCGGCGACGCGCTGACCATGCTGCGCCTGCGCTACGACAAGGCGGAAGCCCGCGCCATGGCGACCCGCATCACCGAGCACATGCGCGATAGTGCCTATCTGTACTCGGTCGACCTGGCCAAGGAGCGCGGCGCCTTCCCGCTGTTCAACGCCGAACTCTATCTTTCCGGCGGCAATTTCGCGTCGCGTCTGCCGGCCGACGTCAAGGCCGAGATCCGCAAGCACGGCCTGCGTAATTCGCACCTGCTGTCCATCGCGCCGACCGGTACCATTTCGCTGGCCTTCGCCGACAACGCGTCAAACGGCATCGAGCCGCCCTTCTCGTGGACCTACAGCCGCAAGAAGCGCATGCAGGACGGCACGCTGAAAGAATACTCGGTCGAAGATTACGCCTGGCGCCTGTACAAGCACATGGGCGGCGACGTCAGCAAACTGCCCGAATACTTCGTCACGGCCCTCGAGATTTCCGCCCAGGCCCACAAGGACATGGTCGCCGCAGTTGCGCCGCATATCGACACCTCGATTTCCAAGACGGTCAACGTGCCCGCCGAATACCCCTATGAAGATTTCCAGGATCTCTACATGAGCGCCTGGAAATCCGGTCTCAAGGGTCTCGCGACCTACCGCCCGAACAGCATTCTCGGCTCGGTCCTCTCCGTCGAGCCGGCCAAGGCCGAAGCGGGCGGCTCTGCCCTTCCTTCGGTTGCGGTCGACGTCAAATCACCGCAGGATTTCGTCTCCGACGCCAACCGCCGCTTGTCAATCAAGGATCTGCCGGCCCCCGTCCTCTCCAGCCTGCGTTGGCCAAATCGCCCCAACCTGCCGGAAGGCAACCTGTGCTGGACCTACATGCTCGACTCGCCGATCGGCAAGTTCGCGCTGTTCGTCGGCCACGTCGAATCGGAAGGCTGCGCCTGGCCATTCGAGGTGTGGGCCAATGGCCCGGCTGAACCGCGCGGCCTGGGCGCCGTCGCCAAAACCCTGTCGATGGACATGCGCGCCAAAGATCACGACTGGCTGGAAATGAAGCTGGATGCCCTTGCCAAAACTCCCGGCGAATCCTTCGAAATGCCGATGCCGCCGCACGGCGAGCGCAAGCGCGTGCCCTCGGTCGTCTCTGCCATGGCGCAAATCATCCGCTTCCGCGTCGAGCAGCTCGGCGCACTCAAGCACGAAGGCCCGACCCCGGTAAAGGATGCGCTGTTCAGCAACAAGGAACCGAAAACCGGCACCGACGGCACGCTCTCCTGGACAGTGGATGTCAACAACCCCTCCACCGGCGAGGATTTCGTCCTCGGCCTCAAGGAAATCACCCTGCCCGACGGCGTCACCCGCCCCTACTCGATGTGGCTGTCCGGCAACTATCCGCGCGCCCTCGACGGCCTCTCCAAGCTGCTGTCGCTCGACATGCGCGTCCTCGATCCGGCCTGGATCGGCATGAAGTTGCGCAAGCTGCTCGACTACCCGGAGCCGCTCGGCGATTTCATGGCCTTCATTCCCGGCTCGCGGAAACAACAGACCTACCCGTCGACCGTCGCCTACATCGCCAACCTGATCATCCATCGCTATGCCATGCTCGGCGTCCTCGACGAGAGCGGCTTCCCGCTCCAGCAGATGGGCATTCTGAGAGCGCCGGAAGACGCCAGCAACTCGGTGCACCCGACGCAGGGCAAGCTGTGTGGCGAATGCGGCAACCACACGATGATTCGCAAGGACGGCTGCGACTTTTGCACCGCCTGCGGCGCGGTCGGTACCTGCGGCTGATAACGGCCCGCCTCAAGCAAAACGCCCCGATTTTTCTCGGGGCGTTTTTATTTGTTGGGCAAGGGCAACCATCGGCCATCAGCGGTCCTCTAGGGCACGTTCGAATTTTCCATCGTTTTGCGCCATTGAGTGGCCGGTTTTCGGTAAGGAACTTGAAGACGCGCTTGACTGCCCCGTTTACTCCACCACCGCACGCACTAGCATGGCAAACAGTTCTTGCGAGTACTGATACTTCTTTTCCTTGGGCGGAAAGCGTGCGTCGTACGCCTCCACCTGGGCGGCGTCAAACTCATACACCTTACTGGTCTGGAATTTCCATTGTCGGCTAGAAGCAAAAAAGCCCTGACGTAATTCCAACACCAGCAGTCCCAAGGGGTACTTGCCATCTAGAGTGCAGACTCCTAGGTCCTTTCCCGTCTTAAAGCCATGCTTACAGTAGTTGTGCGGGTCACCCAGAATGATAAT
>JBFZCS010000110.1:0-2843 GCA_041307825.1 Azonexaceae bacterium | reverse complement strand
AAGCAGAAACCGAACTGTTCAGCCCGAAACTGGCGCTGATCCTGTTCTGGGTCTTCCTGGTCGCCGGGGCGCTGACCATCGTCGGCTATCTGACTGTTCCCTACGCCACCCTGGCCGCCATGACCGGTAACGACCTCATCGAAACGATGGGTCGCGAGTTCCTCGAACAGCCGCTGCCGACCAAACTCGGCATCGTCGTCGTGGCGCTGGCCTTCCTGTTCAACATCACCATGACGGTGCTGAAGGGCAAGAAGACCTCGATTTCGATCGTGCTGCTGGTCGGCCTCTGGGGCCTCGCCGTCTTCTTCCTGTTCTCTTTCTACAACCCGGTGAACGTCGTTCTCGACAAGTTCTTCTGGTGGTGGACGGTGCACCTCTGGGTCGAAGGCGTGTGGGAACTGATCCTCGGCTCCTTCCTGGCCTTCGTGCTGATCAAGACGACCGGTGTCGACCGTGAAGTGATCGAAAAGTGGCTGTACGTCATCGTCACCCTGACGCTGATCACCGGCATCATCGGTACGGGTCACCACTATTTCTGGATCGGTACGCCGGAATACTGGCAGTGGTGGGGTTCCATCTTCTCCGCTCTGGAGCCGATTCCCTTCTTCGCCATGACCGTGTTTGCCTTCAACATGGTGAACCGTCGCCGTCGCGAGCATCCGAACAAGGCTGCCGTACTGTGGGCGCTGGGCACCGGTGTAATGGCTTTCCTGGGCGCTGGCGTGTGGGGCTTCCTGCACACCCTGGCTCCGGTCAACTTCTACACCCACGGCTCGCAGATTACCGCCGCTCACGGCCACATGGCTTTCTATGGCGCCTACGCCATGGTCAACCTGATGATGATCTCCTACGCCATGCCCATCATCAACGGCCGCGCCGCAAACAGCAACAAGTCTCAGGTCGTCGAGATGTGGTCTTTCTGGCTGATGACCGTGTCCATGGTGTTCATCACCCTGTTCCTGACCGCCGCCGGCATCCTGCAAGTCTGGCTGCAGCGCGTTTCCGACACCCCGGTGCCCTTCATGGTCGCCCAGGAGAAGATCTCGATGTTCTACTGGATGCGCGAATGGGCTGGCGTCGCTTTCCTGATCGGCCTCATCCTCTACATCGCCAGCTTCTTCATTGGCGGCAAGGAAGAGAAGGCCGCCTGAGGCAAAGCACTACCAAAGCAATAACAAACGGCGCGGATCGAAGGATCCGCGCCGTTTTTCATTTTGCTGTCCGG
This sequence comes from Azonexaceae bacterium, assembly GCA_041307825.1. Lineage (GTDB taxonomy): Bacteria > Pseudomonadota > Gammaproteobacteria > Burkholderiales > Rhodocyclaceae > Azonexus. The sequence continues at coordinate 1,618 of JBFZCS010000110.1, read as the reverse complement.
CGCCCTGCGGCACGACCCGAAGTTACGGCGCCGGCAACAGTTCCTCGATGCCCTGCCAGTACGTATCCGCCTTGCGCCGGCTACCCATCGACGCCATCAACTCGCGGTGCCTTTCGGCCAGTTTCCGCAGATCCTCGGAAGTCTGCGCCAATTCGACCTTGCCGGTCAGGCTGTCGGCATCCGGCCCGAAGATCTCGTGGAGACTGCGAATCATGAAACGTTTTGCGGCGCCGACCCCGGCGCCGCTACCCGTCCCCGGACTGGCCGCCTGTGGCGTGGCGGGCATGGCTCCGGCGGCCGCCGGCATGGGGGCCGGGGCTGGCGCCGGCGCCGCCCCTGACGCGGCGCCATCGACCGGGCCGATATAACCTTCGGTTTCGAGCAACTGCAGCAATTCGCCGCTGTTCGGGAACGCGGCAAGCTTCTCGATCAATTGGGCGCCGGTCGATTTGCCGTCGATCATCAGCAGGAGCGAGCGTGCCCTGGCCGGAATGGCCTGACTGCGCTGGGCAACCTCGGCGGCGCCTTTCTCTGTACGAGCGTAATAGGATGCTGCTTTCATTATTCCCCCATGGTTTTATCTTTACCGACTGCCGCTTATCCGCAGACCAGTCCGTTGATGTCACAGATCACGCGCCGGGCGTAGGCAAGAGCAATCCAGATCCAGAATAACAGGAAAAACGTCACGACCGGTACATGACGATCGACGATCACGCGCGGCGTGATGCGGCGAACCAGGCCGACGACCGGGCGGGTGACAATCTGGAAAAGCTGGTAAATCGTATTCTTTTCCCGCCGCGCGCCGGCAAGTAGATAGAGCACGCCCTGACCGAGCAGGAACATTCCCGCAACCTCGACCAATGCGCGCAAAACGCTGACAACGAAAAGTTCTGTCGGTACCATGTGAAATTGACTCGCTGATTGTTGATGATTGCGGATCGTTCCGCTCAAGTAAAAGTTACGGAGAAAGCTCTTTCATGAATTACGACCACTGGCGCAATTATGCCCGCGGCTGGGTGTTTCATTTCATTGGCAAGCAGGATATCGCCTACGCCGCCTATGCGGAAGCCTTCCGCATCGATCCGGCTGACTCGCGTCCGGCGCGTCACCTGGCGGCAATTTCCGCCGACCGGCAGCGCTGGGAGATGGCCGAATCCTGGTTCGAGAAGGTGCTTGCCCTGCAGCCCGACGATGCCGACACCTGGTTCAACCTCGGCTTCGTTCGCGAACACGCTGGCAAGGCGGAACCCGCCATCGCCGCCTTTGGCGAAGCGGTGCGCCTCAAACCGGCGCAGGATCGCGCCTGGTATGGCAAGGGTCTGGCGCATGCACGGCTCGGTCAGCACGACGCGGCGGCCGCTGCGCTGCGCGAGGCGGCAAGCCTGCAACCGATGAACGGCAATGCCTACTACCAGTGGGGCATGGCCCTGCATCACGCGCATCGCCCCGACGAAGTGAAGGCAGTGGTCGAAAAACTGGTCGGTTTCGATCCCAAGCGCGCGAAGCAACTGGCGCTGGACACCGAACGCGCCGATCTGATGCGCCTCATTCCCGAACTCCCATTCTGAAACGAAGGGACAGCGACAAAAAAACCGGCCCACATTTTCAATGTGGGCCG
>JBFZCS010000109.1:0-4273 GCA_041307825.1 Azonexaceae bacterium | reverse complement strand
CGCGAATATCCGGCAACGGCACGACAACCTGGCGGTCGAAACGGCCCGGACGCAACAGGGCCGGGTCGAGAATATCGGGGCGGTTGGTTGCGGCAATGACGATGGTGCCGGCGTGACCTTCGAAGCCATCCATTTCAACCAGCAACTGGTTCAACGTTTGCTCCCGCTCGTCGTTACCACCACCCAGACCGGCGCCACGATGGCGACCGACCGCATCGATTTCGTCGATGAAAATGATGCACGGGGCGTGCTTCTTGGCATTCTCGAACATGTCGCGCACACGGGCGGCTCCAACGCCGACGAACATTTCGACGAAGTCCGAACCGGAAATGCTGAAGAACGGTACCTTGGCTTCGCCGGCTATGGCTTTGGCGAGCAGCGTCTTGCCCGTACCCGGGTTGCCGACCATCAGCACGCCCTTGGGAATACGGCCACCCAGCTTTTGAAACTTGGAGGGGTCGCGCAGGAAATCGACAATTTCCTGAACTTCTTCCTTGGCTTCGTCGCAACCGGCGACATCGGCAAAGGTAATGACGTTTTGCGCTTCATCGGTCATCCGGGCGCGCGATTTTCCGAAGGAAAACGCGCCACCCTTGCCGCCGCCCTGCATCTGGCGCATGAAAAATACCCAGACGCCGATCAGCAGCAACATCGGGAACCAGCTGACGAAGATGTTCATCAGGAACGATTGTTCTTCCTCCGCCTTGGCTTCGATTTTGACGCCGTTTTTCAGCAGGTCGGAGACCATCCACAGATCGGGCGGCGCGTAGGAAGTGATCCGCTTGCCTTCGGTGGTCGTGCCTTTCAGCGTGCGCCCTTCGATGAGCACCTTGCTGATGTGCCCCTGCTTCACTTCATCGAGGAACTGCGAATATTCGATCGAACCTTGCGCGACCTGCCTAGTGTTGAACTGATTGAACACCGTCATCAGCACGAGACCGATGACCAGCCAGATTGCGAGATTTTTGAACATGTTGTTCAAGCTTGCTCTCCTTGTACTACTGCGAGCGACAAAAACGTCATTTTATACATAACTTTCAACGCAACATACGACCGAGCAAATAAAGCTCGGCACTTCTGTCCCGCGAGGCATCCGGCTTGCGCACGGCGACCGTCTTGAATACCTCGCGCATTGAACGGAAAAACGTCTCGTAATCCGTTCCCTGAAAAACTTTGACCAGAAAACCGCCATCCGGTTTCAGGTGCGCCCTGGAAAACTCCAGACCAAGTTCTGCCAGGTACATCACCCGCGCCTGATCGACCAGAGGCACCCCTGACATATTGGGGGCCATGTCGGACATTACAAGCCCCACCGGCCGTCCATTCAGTTTCTCTTCCAGTTTGCGGAGAACGTCTTCCTCGCGAAAGTCGCCCTGTATGAACTCGACACCGTGAATCGGTTCCATTTCAAGCAGATCGAGAGCCAGCACCATGCCGCTCTCACCGACCCGCTTCATGGCGACCTGCGACCAGCCGCCAGGCGTCGCACCGAGGTCGACGACAACCTCGCCCCGCCGCAGCAACTTGTCCTTGTCGTCGATCTCCATCAGCTTGAATGCGGCGCGCGAACGCCAGCCCTCCTTTTTGGCGAGCTGCACATACGGGTCATTGACATGTTCCCGCATCCAGGCTTTGCTGGTTCTAGTTCTCTTCATTCGGTAAAATGCCGCTTTTGAAAGGTTTCCTATGTTGCAATTATCTTCTGGCGCGCGCCGCGAACTGCGTGCCCGCGCTCACGGCCTGAACCCCGTCGTTTCGATCGCCGAAAACGGCCTCACCGAGGCTGTTCTAAAGGAAATCGACGTCAATCTGAACGCCCACGAACTGATCAAGATTCGTGTCTATGGCGACAGTCGTGAAGACCGCATCGCCCATCTCGAAAAAATCTGCAGCGAACTCAGTGCCGCTGCGGTTCAGCATATCGGCAAACTGCTGGTGGTCTACCGCCCTGCCCCCGCCGCAACTGCTACGGTCAACGCCCCGAAAAGCCCAAAATCCCGGCGCCCTGCCAGCGTGCCGCACAAGACCAAGCGCAGCTTTCAGGGCTGAAACCTCACCCCCCGGTTGGCCCAGACGACCAGCCACAAACCCAGCAGGCTCTGCACCAGATAGAGAATGCTGGAAATCCCGTGCCACGCGGCAAAGCGGTCGCGCAAAACGCTGGCCATGACCTCGCGCGGCAAGGCATCGACCTTGAGCTGGGCCATCAGCGGCTGAATTCCGAACTGGCTGGCAGCCACCAGTAACGCCATTGACAGCACCAGCCAGAAGACGGCGCCCTTGAATACCTGCCCACCCTGGCGTACGAGCAGGAACAGCAGCAGGTAAGCGGCACTTCCGAGACCGATCCAGCCAATCAGCGAGAACAGCTTGCCGGCCACCAGCCCCGCCAGCTGGCGGTCGCCCAGACTTGAGAACAGCACAGGCGCGGCAATATAGCCGATCGCCCACAAGCCGCCCACCCACAGGGTGATGGCAACGAACCAGAGGGCCTCGGACAGTTTGCGCACTGGAAATTACTCGTAGCGGACGTCGATGATTTCGAATTCACGAATGCCGCCCGGCGCCTGCACCTGAGCGATATCGCCGACGTACTTGCTGATCAGCGCGCGCGCCATCGGCGAGGCGACCGAGAGCTTGCCGGTCTTGATGTCGGCCTCGTCCTCGCCGACGATCTGGTAGGTCACGGCTTCGCCAGAATCCTGGTCCTCGATCTCGACCGTTGCGCCAAAGACGCAACGGCCGTCAGCATCCAGCAGCTTGGGGTCGATGATCTGCGCGTTCGACAGCTTGCCTTCGACCTCCTTAATTCGCCCCTCGACGAAGCCCTGGCGCTCCTTGGCGGCGTCATATTCGGCATTTTCGGAAAGGTCGCCATGCGCGCGCGCTTCGGCAATCGCCGCGATGACGCTCGGGCGTTCGATCGTCTTCAGGCGATGCAGCTCTACGCGAAGTTTCTCGGCACCGGTCACGGTCAACGGAACTTTACTCATCTCTTATTCCAGCAAAAAGCAAACCGCCGGTGCCCAAACAGGGCAACCCGGCGGTTCGGGTTTTTCTTAGTGAAGCTGCTCGTGCAAGGCCTGAATCGGATACACCACAAGCTCACCCAGATTGCGGATACCTTCCGCGGCTGCCTCGGCGCCCCAGATCGTTGTATACATCGTCACCCGCGCCTGCAGACCGGAGGTGCGAATCGAACGCGAGTCGTTGATCGCGCCGCGCTTTTCTTCAACCGTGTTGATGATCAGGGAAATCTCGTTGTTCTTGATCATGTCGACGATATGCGGACGGCCTTCGGTTACCTTGTTCACCGGCACTACTGGCAAGCCGGCAGCTTCGATGGCATGCGCCGTGCCACGCGTGGCGACCAGATGGAACCCAGCTTCGTGCAGATGACGGGCGATTTCGATGGCCTTGGCCTTGTCACCGTCCTTGACCGACAGGAAAACCTTGCCCGACGACGGCAGCTTGACGCTGGCCGCCAGTTGCGACTTGACGAAAGCTTCGGCAAAAGTGACGCCGACGCCCATGACTTCCCCGGTCGACTTCATTTCCGGACCCAAAATGGTATCGACCCCGGGGAACTTGACGAAAGGGAAGACGGCTTCCTTGACCGAGAAATACGGGGGAATCACTTCCTTGGTGACGCCCTGATCCTTCAGGCTGCGCCCGGCCATGCAGCGGGCGGCAATCTTGGCCAGTTGCAGACCGGTGGCCTTGGAAACGAAAGGCACGGTGCGCGAGGCGCGCGGATTGACTTCCAGCACATAGACGTCGTTGTCCTTGATCGCGAACTGCACATTCATCAGGCCGCAAACATTGAGCGCCTTGGCCATCAGCTTGGTCTGGCGGCGCAATTCGTCCTGCACGGCCTGACCCAGCGAGTACGGCGGCAGCGAACAGGCGGAATCGCCGGAGTGCACGCCGGCCTGTTCGATGTGTTCCATGACGCCGCCGATGATGACTTCATCGCCATCGGACAGTGCATCGACGTCGCATTCGACGGCATCGTTGAGGAAGCGATCAAGAAGCACCGGCGAATCGTGCGAAACCTTGACGGCTTCGCGCATGTAACGCTCGAGGTCCTTCTGCTCATGGACGATTTCCATGGCCCGGCCACCCAACACATAGGACGGGCGGACGACCAGCGGATAACCGATTTCCTGGGCCAGACGCAGCGCGTCTTCCTCGGTACGGGCGGTACGGTTAGGCGGCTGCTTGAGGCCGAGTTCGTGCAGCAGCTTCTGGAAGCGTTCACGGTCTTCAGCAA
>JBFZCS010000108.1:0-19169 GCA_041307825.1 Azonexaceae bacterium | reverse complement strand
GGAGCGGAAGTGCCGCCGCTGATTTCATCGTTTTCTTTGGCAGCGCTCGAAGTGGCGCGCGATCTGGCGCCGGAAATTCGCCGCGGCGTGCTGTTCGAGGCGCCGCCTCCCGAGTGGCTTGCCGAACTGCGGCGCCTGCAGGCCATCTCCTTGCATTGCGATGCAGACCTGCTGAGCGACGAGGTGCTGGCCGAAGCGCGGGCGCACGGCGTTCCGGTGCTGTGTTACACGGTCAACGCCGAAAATCAGGCAAAAATGCTTTTCGCGCGCGGCGTCAGCGCGCTATTTACCGACCGCCTCGATCTTTTTGCACAATAGGCGGGCCGGCGGCTGCGAAGCCGGGCGCTTTTTCTCTTAAAATCGAAAGTTTCGAATTCCGCCTTTGAGGCCGCCAGCTCATGAAAAGCTCCGAAATCCGCCAGCAGTTCCTCGACTTCTTCGCCTCCAAGGGCCACCAGATCGTGTCGTCCAGTTCTCTCGTGCCGCACGAGGACCCAACCCTGCTGTTCACCAACGCCGGGATGAACCAGTTCAAGGACGTCTTCCTCGGATTCGACAAGCGCCCCTACAGCCGCGCGACGACCTCGCAAAAATGCGTGCGCGCCGGCGGCAAGCACAACGACCTCGAGAACGTCGGCTACACCGCGCGTCACCATACCTTCTTCGAGATGCTCGGCAACTTCAGCTTCGGCGACTACTTCAAGCGCGATGCCATCAAGTACGCCTGGGAACTGCTGACCGAGGTCTACAAGCTGCCCAAGGACAAGCTGACCGTCACCGTGTACGCCGAGGACGACGAGGCCTACGACATCTGGACGAAAGAGATTGGCGTGCCGGTCGAGCGGGTCATCCGCATCGGCGACAACAAGGGCGCCCGCTACGCCTCCGACAACTTCTGGATGATGGGCGACACCGGCCCCTGTGGCCCGTGCACTGAAATATTCTATGACCACGGCGAACAGCACTGGGGCGGCCCGCCGGGATCGCCGGACGAAGACGGCGACCGTTTCATCGAAATCTGGAACAACGTCTTCATGCAGTTCAACCGCGACGAAGCCGGCGTCATGCATCCGTTGCCCAAGCCCTCGGTCGATACCGGCATGGGGCTGGAGCGCGTTTCCGCCGTGCTGCAGGGCGTTCATGCCAACTACGAGATCGACCTGTTTCAGGCGCTATTGAAGGCGGCTGCTCGCGAAACCTCCGATGCCGACATGGATTCGCCGTCGCTCAAGGTGCTCGCTGACCACATCCGCGCGTGTTCCTTCCTCATTGCCGACGGCGTCATCCCCGGCAACGAAGGTCGCGGCTACGTGCTGCGCCGCATCATCCGCCGCGCCATTCGTCACGGCTACAAGCTTGGCGCCCGCGCCGCCTTCTTCTACAAGATGGTGCCCGATCTGGTCGCCGAGATGGGCGCCGCCTACCCGGAACTGGCGCAGAACCAGCACAAGGTCATCGCCACGCTGAAACAGGAAGAAGACCGCTTCTTCGAGACCATTGAGCACGGTATGGCCATCCTCGAAGGCGAACTGAAGGCGCTTGGCGAAGGTGGCGTGTTCAACGGCGAAACGGCCTTCAAGCTGCACGACACCTACGGCTTCCCGCTCGATCTGACGCAGGACATCTGCCGCGAACACAAGATCACCGTTGACGCCGTCGCCTTCGATGCCGCGATGGCTCGCCAGAAGGAACAGGCGCGCGCCGCCGGCAAATTCAAGATGGCGACCAATCTGGACTACAACGGCCCGGCCTCGACCTTCCACGGCTACGACGCACTGGAATACAAAGCCAATGTGCTGGCGCTGTACAAGGACGGTGCTGCGGTCAACCAGCTGAACGAGGGCGAAATGGGCGTCGTCGTTCTTGACGACACGCCGTTCTACGCCGAGTCCGGCGGTCAGGTCGGCGATCGCGGCGCGCTGCAGTCGGTGCATGGCATCTTTGCCGTCGAGGATACGCAGAAGATCCAGGCCACCGTCTTCGGCCACCACGGCGTCGTCAAGACCGGTACCATCACGGTCGGCAACGGCGTCACCGCCAAGGTCGACGTGCTGGCTCGCCAGCGCATCATGCGCAACCACTCGGCCACCCACCTGCTGCACAAGGCGCTGCGCGAAGTGCTCGGCGACCACGTCCAGCAGAAGGGTTCGCAGGTCGATCCGGACAAGACCCGTTTCGACTTTGTGCATAACCAGCCGCTGAGCGACGAGGAAATCCGCCGCGTCGAGAACATCGTCAATGCAGAAATCCTTGCCAACACGGCCAACGAGTGCCGCGTGCTGCCGATCGCCGAAGCCCAGAAGCTCGGCGCCATGATGCTCTTCGGCGAAAAGTATGGCGACAGCGTGCGCGTCCTCGACATCGGCTCCTCGCGCGAACTGTGCGGCGGCACCCACGTTGCGCGTACCGGCGACATTGGCCTGTTCAGCATCACGGCCGAAGGCGGCGTCGCCGCCGGCGTGCGTCGGGTCGAAGCGGTCACCGGTGACAATGCGCTGCATTACATGCAGGACATGGAAACCGCCCTGGGCGGCGTCGCCGGCACGTTGAAGGTTCTGCCCAAGGATGTTCATGGCCGCGTGGTCGCCGTGCTCGATCAGGTCAAGAAACTGGAACGCGAACTGGCTGCCCTCAAGGGCAAGCTGGCGTCGGCACAGGGCGACGACATGCTGAGTAATGCCGTCGACGTCAAGGGGGCCAAGGTTCTGGCCGCGCGGCTCGAAGGCGCCGACATCAATGCCCTGCGCGAAACCATGGACAAGGTCAAGGACAAGCTGAAGTCGGCCGCCGTCGTGCTGGCTTCGGTCGCCGACGGCAAAGTGACCCTGATCGCCGGTGTCACCGCCGACCTGACCGGCAAGGTCAAGGCCGGCGAGCTGGTCAATATGGTCGCTCAGCAGGTCGGTGGCAAGGGTGGCGGCCGCCCGGACATGGCGCAGGCCGGTGGCACGCAGCCGGAAAACCTGGCGGCGGCGCTGGCCTCGGTCACGGATTGGGTTGCCGGCCGCCTGTAGGCGCGCCGGCATCCCCGGCGGGGATCAGTTCAGCAGTTTGCCTGACGGGACCGACTGTTCATCGGCGCGAATGACCTCGCCTTCGATGATGTGACCGCCCGCCGGCTGCCGTTGCGCTTGTTCGCGCATCTGCTTGCGTACATCACGCGTCTTCCACCACAGCCAGCTGCCGGCAATTGCCCCGCCGACCGCGATGACCGCAAAGGCCACCAGCGAGAACATCAAGGCCAGGACGACGACCGAGGCGCCCACGGCAAAGGTCGCCAGCTTGCCCAGCATGGTCTGCGGCGGTCTGCTCAAGGCTGCATGCAGTTCCCTGAATCTCCGTTGTTGTTCCTCGTTCATATTCATCAAATTCTCAATAGCGGCTTACCGCAAATGATTCTAAAAGGATTGTAACAGCCCGATATTATCGTCCTGCGCGCCGTTGGTTTGTAGCGGGAATGTCGTGTTTTTGTGACGACCGTCCCGCATGCAATGCTCAAAAGGGCAGTTGAATCCCGGGCCACACCGCACTCAATGCCTGCCGGAACCCGGCCTGGATGCGCTCCAGCGCAGCGGCATCGTCGGCTTCGAAGCGTAGTACGACGACCGGCGTCGTGTTCGACGGGCGCGCCAGGCCGAAGCCGTCGGCGTATTCGACGCGAATGCCGTCGATGGTGATGATCCCGGTGGCGCCATCGAACTTGCCGGTGGCCTTCAGCTTGTCGATCAGGGCAAAGGGCTCGCCTTCGGCCATCTTGATGTTGAGTTCCGGGGTCGACGGCGAGTTGGGCAGGGTTTTAAGCGGCGCATTGACGTCGGTCGAGCGCGACAGGATTTCCAGCAGGCGGGCGCCGGTGTAAAGGCCGTCGTCGAAACCGTACCAGCGTTCCTTGAAGAAGGTGTGGCCGGACATCTCGCCGGCCAGCGGGGCGCCGGTTTCCTTGAGCTTGGCCTTGACCAGCGCGTGGCCGGTGTTCCACATCAGCGGCACGCCGCCGTGTTGCCTGATCCACGGCGCCAGCAGACGGGTGCATTTGACGTCGTAAATGACCGTACCGCCGGGCACGCGCGACAGCACGTCGGCGGCGAAGAGCATCAATTGGCGATCCGGGTAGATGATTTCGCCGTCCTTGGTCACGACGCCGAGGCGGTCGCCGTCGCCATCGAAGGCGATGCCGATCTCGGCGTCGGTTTCCTTGAGCGCGCGGATGACGTCGGCCAGATTTTCCGGCTTGGACGGGTCCGGGTGATGGTTGGGGAAATTGCCGTCGACTTCGCAGAACAGCGGGATGATCTCGCAGCCGAGGCGCGTGAACAGTTCCGGTGCGACCGCGCCGGCGACGCCGTTGCCGCAGTCCATGACGATCTTCAGCGGCCGGGCGAGCTTGACGTCGCCGACGATCTTTTCAACGTAGGCGGTCTTGACGTCGGCCACGCGGCGCTCGCCCTTGCCGTGCTTCAGATTGCCGGCCTCGATGCGCTGCTTGAGGTCCTGGATCGCGTCGAGCGCCAGCGTCGTGCCGCCGATCACCATCTTCAGGCCGTTGTAGTCCGGCGGGTTGTGGCTGCCGGTGACCGAGACGCAGGAGTTGCAGCCGAGCTCGTAGGCGGCGAAGTAGGTGACCGGGGTCGGCACGCAGCCGACGTCGATGGCGTCCACGCCGGCGGCGCAGATGCCGTCCATCAGCGCGCCGGCCAGTTCGGGGCCGGACAGGCGGCCGTCGCGGCCGACGGCAATCGCTTTCTGGCCCTGCTCGAAGGCCAGCGAGCCGAGGGCGTGGCCGATCTGGCGCACGACGTCGGCGGTCAGGGACTGGTCGACGATGCCACGAATATCGTAGGCCTTGAAAATTTCGGCAGGGAGTTGTGGCATGGTGTCGCTTCAGGAGATTTCGTAAAGGAAGAAGTGTAAGAGCCTTTGCGGCAGCCAGTCCAGATTTCCCGGAAAGGGGCCGCTGACGAAGCCGACGTGGCCGCCGCCGGCCGGCTGCTCGAGACGCACCTGCAAGCTGACGTCGGCGGTGGCGGGCAGGTAGCTGGCCGGCAAAAACGGGTCATTTTTCGGGTTGACCGCAAGCGCCGGGATGGCGATCGATTTCAGCCACGGCTTGGCCGAGGCGCGCTGCCAGTAGTCGTCGGCGCCGGCGAAACCGTGCACCGGCGCCGTCACGACATCGTCGAACTGGTAAAGGTTGATCGCTGCGAGCATGCGGGTCTCGTCGAAGAGGCAGGGGAACTGGCGCAGGCGGGCGGCCGAGACGGCCTTCAGTGTTTTCAGGAAATGTTGCGTGTAAACACGGTTGAAGCCGTGCGCCAAGTGGTGGCCGCAGGCGGCGAGGTCGATCGGGGCGCAAAAGGCGGCGACGCCGGTGACCAGTTCAGTGGCCGCCGTACCCCGCTCGCCGGCCCATTTGAGCAGGGCGTTGCCGCCAAGTGAAACGCCGGCGGCGTGTAGCGGATGGCCGCCGTTGGCGGCATGCAGGCGGCGCAGGATCCAGTCGATCTCTTCCGAGTCGCCGGAATGATAGGCGCGCGGACGGCGGTTGAGTTCACCGGAACAGCCGCGGAAATGCGGCAGCGCCAGCCGCCAGCCGGCTTTCTTGCAGGCGTGCGCGGTGCTGAGCGCGTAATGGCTGGCGGAGCTGCCTTCGAGGCCGTGAAATAGCACGAGCAAGGGGGCGGCAGGCGGGCCGTCGAGGAAATCGACATCGATGAAATCGCCGTCGGGCGTTTCCCAGCGTTCGCGCCGCAGCTTGAGCGGCTGCGGCTTGATCAGCAACGGCCAGATGGTCTGCGCGTGGCCGCCGGGCAGCCAGGCGGGGGAGCGGTATGGCTTGCCGGCGATGGTCAATGCAGCGTGTGCGGCACGGCGTCGGCCATGGCCTGATGACTGTCGTCGGCGGCCGAGGCATGACGGCTGACCAGCCGCCAGCCGCGGGCGCCGCGGGCATAGACGTGGGTGACGTGCAAGGGTCCGTGCGCCCCGGGGTCATCGCCGACGAAGAGAATTTCGGTGAGGTGGTGGATGGCCAGCACCGAACCCTGCCAGTGCGCGAGCGGCTCGGCCTGGACCCGCAGCTTGGCATTGGCGAAGATGCCGCGCCAGCTCTCGCGGATCGCCGCGATGCCCTGTAGCCGGACGCCGGTCGGGTGGACGCACAGGGTTTCCTCGTCCTCGGCCCACAGTTGCATCAGGAGGTCGGCATCGCCCTTGAGCACGGTTTCGTAGAAGGCCTGTTCGACGTCTTCGGGGGAGGCGTAATTGGCGGGTTTGCTCATGATTTGCTCCGTTGCAGGCAGGTGGCGAAGACCTGTTCCGGCGAGAGTTTGTTGAGGCAGTCGAGGTGGCCGAGCGGGCAATCGCGCTTGAAGCAGGGGCTGCAATCGAGCTTGAGGCTGAGAATGTCGGCCTGCTCGGAGAGCGGCGGCGTGAAGCCGGGCGAGGACGAGCCGTAGAGGGCGATGATCGGCCGGTCGAGCGCGGCGGCGATGTGCATCAGGCCGGAGTCGTTGCAGACGACGAGGTCGGCCAGTGCCAGCAGGTCGACGGCCTGGCCGAGCGTGGTGGCGCCGCACAGGTTGCGGCAGAGGCCGGACGCGAGTTGCGATATTTCCTCGGCGACGGCGTGATCCTTGGGCGAGCCGAAGAGCCAGACGGCGTAGCCGGCGCCGGCCAGCATCCGCGCGAGCGCCGCGAAATGCGCCGCCGGCCAGCGCTTGGCCGGACCGAATTCGGCGCCGGGGCAGAAGGCGGCGATGCGTGGCGGGCGTTCAATCCCCAGCGCCGACAGCGTTTCTTCCTGGTCGGCTGCGGTCGACCGGATTTTCGGGTGCGAAACGGGGCGCGGCAGCGGGGTGCCGGGGGGTTCGGCAAGCTGGGCGAAGCGCTCGACCATCAGCGGCAGGGCGGACTTGTCGAGGTCGTGGCGGATATTGATCAGGCCGTAGCGCGATTCGCCGGTGAAGCCGACGCGTTGCGGGATGCCGGCCATGAAAGGAAGCAGCGCCGACTTCAGCGAATTGGGCAGGACATAGACGGCGTCGTAGCCGCGTGCCGCCAGTTGGCGGGCGAGCCGCCAGCGGGCGCGCAGCGACAGTTGCCCATGGCCGAAGGGGCTGTCGACGACCTCGGCGATTTCGTCCATGCGCTGCAGGACCGGGGCGACCCAGCGCGGTGCCAGGGCGTCGAGTTGCAGGCCGGGATATCGGGCGTGCAAGCGCGTGAACAGCGGCTGCGCCATGATGGTGTCGCCTATCCAGGAGGGGGCGACGATCAGGGCTTTCATGATGAAAAAGTGGCGGGCAGCGAATCCGCCACAGGCTTAATGATGACCCTTGGGCGCTTCGCCCGTGAACACGTATTTCGTGCTGCAGTAGGGGCAGACCACCTCGCCGGTCTTGAGTACGTCGAGGAAGACGCGCGGGTGCAGGCTCCACAGCGGCGCGCCGGGTTGCGGGCAGTGCAGCGGCAGGTCATGGGCGGTGACTTCAACAGGCTTGTTGTCGGACATCTCGATCCTCCCGGCTTACACGTAGGCCAGCCAGTTTTCGTGCTGGGCTGAACGGCCATTGACCACGTCGAAGTACTTGGCCTGGATCCGGGCGGTGATCGGGCCGCGGCGACCGATGCCGATCTGGCGGCCGTCGAGTTCGCGGATCGGCGTCACTTCGGCGGCGGTGCCGGTGAAGAAGGCTTCGTCGCAGCAATAGACTTCGTCGCGGGTGATGCGCTTTTCCTGAACGGACAAGCCCAGCTCTTCGGCGATCTGCAGCACCGTGGCGCGCGTGATGCCTTCCAGGCAGGAGGTCAGATCCGGCGTGAACAGCTTGCCCTTCTTGACGATGAACAGGTTCTCGCCGGCGCCTTCGGCCACGTAGCCTTCCGGGTCGAGCAGCATGGCTTCGTCGTAACCTTCATTGGTCACTTCGTTATTGGCCAGGATGGAATTGATGTAGTGGCCGGAGGCCTTGGCGCGCACCATCGAGATATTGACGTGATGGCGGGTATAGCTCGACACCTTGACGCGGATGCCGCGCTCGAGGCCTTCCTCGCCGAGGTAGGCGCCCCAGGGCCAGGCGGCGATGGCGACATGCACCTTGGCACCCTTGGGCGAGACGCCCATTTTTTCCGAACCGTAGAAGGCGATCGGGCGCAGGTAGCCGGCTTCCAGGTTGTTGGCGCGCAGGACTTCCTTGTGCGCTTCGTTGATGGTCGCCTTGTCGTAGGGCATGGCCATCTGGAAGATGTGGGCGGAGTTGAACAGGCGGTCGGTGTGCTCTTCGAGGCGGAAGATGGCGGTACCGCGCTCGGTCTTGTAGGCACGGACGCCCTCGAATACGCTCATGCCATAGTGCAGCGAATGCGTGAGAACGTGGGTGGTGGCTTCGCGCCAGGGCACCAATTTGCCGTCTTGCCAAATAAAGCCGTCGCGATCCGACATGGACATGTTCGATTCTCCGTGTTGCACGTGTGAAAGCGCATAATTCTAGCCCAAATCAGCAGGTAAAATAGCGCTTTTGCCGTTCGAGCCGCGCATGGTCTGGAAACCCAACGTCACTGTCGCCGCCGTCGTTCAACGCGACGAAAAATTCCTGCTGGTCGAGGAGGAAACCACGGCCGGTCTCGCCTTCAACCAGCCGGCCGGTCATCTGGAGGCGGGCGAGGCGCTGGTCGACGCCGTGGTACGCGAGGTCCTTGAAGAAACGGCCTATCACTTCTGGCCGACGCACCTGATCGGCGTCTACAACTGGCGTCGTCCGGATGGCGAGGTGACCTACCTGCGTTTTGCCTTCGCCGGCGAACTGCGCGGCTGGGAGGCCCAGCGCAAGCTGGACGACGGCATCGTTGCCGCTCGCTGGCTGACCCTCGACGAAGTGAAGGCGACGCAGGAGCGCCACCGCAGCCCGCTGATCCTGCGCTGCATCGAAGACCTGCTCGCCGGCAAGCGCTACCCGCTCGACCTGCTGGTACATTACGCGTGCTGATGCGTCTTGGCCTGTGCGTGCTGCTGTTTGTCTGGTCCGGGTTGGCGGCGGCCGATGCGAATGTGCGCGTCTGCTACGGCTACGGCTGCATTGCCGAGGCCGAAGTGTGGTTCAGCGAGGAACGATTGCGCGAGATCGGCCGTGAGCTGGCTGTTGCGGTCGACGCCGAAAATGAGCGCAAATTGCTCGGCGCGGTCATCGGGCGGCTATACGGCTGGGCCGGCGAGCAATCGGACATCAGGAACGATCGCGGCGGCAACTATGCCGATGGCCATGCGCCGGGGAAAATGGACTGCATTGACCACTCGCTGTCGACGACGCGTCTGCTGAAGTTGCTCGAAGCACGCGGCAGCCTGCGCTGGCACCGGGTGCTGGAGCCGGAAGTGCGGAACTGGGCGTTCGTTTTCCCGGCGCACTGGGCGGCGGTGATCGAAGAGAAAAAGGCGGATGGCGAGGCGCCGCGCTTCGTCGTTGATAGCTGGTTCGTCGATAATGGCCAGCCGGCGGTGATCCTGCCGCTGGCCGAATGGAAGGAAGGGGCGGGGCCCGATGTCTGAAAAAACGGTGGTGGTCGGCTTGTCCGGCGGGGTCGATTCATCGGTCGCAGCCTTGCTGCTCAAGCGCCAGGGCTGGAAGGTGATCGGCCTGTTCATGAAAAATTGGGAAGATGACGACACCGAGGAATACTGCCCGTCGCGTCAGGATCTGATCGACGTGATGAGCGTCGCCGACCAGATCGGCATCGACGTCGAGGTGGTCAATTTCGCCGCCGAATACCGCGAGCGGGTGTTCTCCGAGTTCCTGCGCGAATACCAGGCGGGGCGGACGCCGAATCCGGACATCCTGTGCAATTCGGAAATCAAGTTCAAGGCTTTCCTCGACCATGCGCTGACGCTGGGGGCGGAGAAGATCGCCACCGGCCATTACGCCGGCGTGCGCGAGTTCGACGGCGAGTTTCAGCTGCTCAAGGCCGAGGACGGTACCAAGGACCAGAGCTATTTTCTCTACCGCCTGAATCAGGCGCAGCTGGCGAAGACGCTGTTCCCGCTGGCCGACCTCTACAAGCGCGAGGTGCGCAAGTTCGCCGAGGCCGAAGGCCTGCACGTGGCGGCCAAGAAGGATTCGACCGGCATCTGCTTCATCGGCGAACGGCCGTTCAAGGATTTCCTGGCCCGCTACCTGCCGCCGAAGCAGGGCGAGATCCGCCGCCTCGACGACGGCAAGGTGCTCGGCGAGCACGACGGCCTGATGTATCACACGCTCGGCCAGCGCAAGGGGCTGCACATCGGCGGCCTGAAGGAAAAGGGGCAACCCGGGGGCGGCGATCACAATGCCTGGTTTGTCGCCGGTAAGGACATGGAAAAAAACGTGCTCTATGTCGTCCAGGGCCACGAGCATCCGGCGTTGTTCAGGAGCAGCCTGGTCGCCGAACAGTTGTCCTGGGTCTCGCGGCGGGCGCCGCATACGCACTGGGTCTATACGGCCAAGCCGCGCTACCGGACCGCCGAGCAGGCTTGCGAAATTGAACGCATCGATGCCGGAAGTTGTGAAATCAATTTCGCCGAGCCGCAATGGGCGCTGACCCCGGGGCAGTCGGTGGTACTCTACGAAAGCCGTGTCTGTCTCGGCGGTGGAGTGATCCGATGATTTTCGCGTTCCCAACCATCCAACCTGAAACGGTTTTTCTTAGGTAGCTTACGTGTCCGATCGTCTCGCAGTCCTACCGCAATACCTGATTCCCAAGCAGGCGCTCACCCTGGTCGCCGGCAAGCTGGCCAGCGCCGAGGCCGGCGGGCTGACGACCAGCATCATTCGCTGGTTCGTCGGGCGTTACGGCGTCAATATGGCCGAAGCGGCCAATCCCGACATCGCCAGCTACGCCAGCTTCAACGAGTTCTTCACGCGCCCGCTATGCGATGGAGTGCGGCCGCTGGCAGCCGCCGACCTCATCTGTCCGGTCGACGGCGCGATCACCCAGTTCGGCGCCATCGAGCGCGACCAGATATTCCAGGCCAAGGGCCACAGCTATTCGACTGTCGCGCTGGTCGGCGGCGACCGCGAACTGGCGGCGCAGTTCGAAAACGGCAGTTTCGCCACGCTCTACCTCAGCCCGCGCGATTACCATCGCATCCACATGCCCTGCGACGGCCGCCTGATCCGCATGATCCACGTGCCCGGCGCGCTGTTTTCGGTCAATCCGACCACGGTGCGTGGCGTCCCCGGCCTCTTTGCGCGCAACGAGCGGGTTGTTTGCGTCTTCGATTCGTCGCATGGCCCGTTCGTGCTGGCGCTGGTCGGCGCCACCATCGTCGGCAGCATGGCGACGGTCTGGCATGGTGTCGTCAACCCGCCGCGCCCGGGCCATTTACGGGAATGGAATTACGCCGATCAGCAGATCGCTTTGCGGCAGGGTGATGAAATGGGCCGCTTCCTGCTCGGGTCGACGGTGGTGATGCTGTTTCCCAAGGGGGTTGTCCGGTTCAATCCCGACTGGGCGCCGGCGCAGGCAATCCGCCTTGGCGAGGCGATGGGCTCGACGCCGGCGCAATAAGAAAGGGCGCCAGCGGCGCCCTTCTGTACGCGTGTCCCTGACTCAGTCGTGCGGTGCGGTGTCCGCCAACGACGGCCGCTGCATCAGCTTGGTGTAAAGCCTGCCGAGGTTGGGGTGCGCGGCTTGCCAGTCGATGTCGGCAAAGCGGAAGCACAGGTAACCCAGCGCGGCGCCGACGGCGATGTCGGCCAGCGAAAGGTGGGTGCCCATGCAGAATGGCTTCTCGCCCAGTTCTTCGGCCATGAATTCGAGGCCGCGCGTGATCTTGCTGCGCTGGCGGGCGATCCAGTCCGCGCTTTGCTGCGCCGGCGGGCGCTTGGCTTCGAGAAAGACGGCGGCAGCAGCATCGCAGATGCCGTCGGCAAGCGCTTCCCAGCGTTTGACCTCGGTGCGCTCGCGACTGGGCGCCGGGATCAGCTTGTTGTTGGGGGTTACGCTGTCGATGTATTCGACGATGACCCGCGAATCGAACAGCGGGGTGTCATCGTCCAGCACCAGCGCCGGAATCTTGCCCAGCGGATTGATGTTGGGCACCTTGCTGCCATCCAGCCAGGGCGAGTCGATCACGAAATCGTATTCGATTTTCTTTTCGGCCAGCACGATGCGCACTTTGCGCACGAAAGGGCTGGTATGGGAGCCGATCAGTTTCATCGCAGGATCTCTGATTTGGGGACTTTGATTATAGCGTATGGCGCAGGGGTTCGCCGCGCGGGTAAAATTGCGGGCTTACTGAAAAGGATGTTGCCATGGATTTCAATCCCTTGACCGCTCTCTCCCCGCTCGACGGCCGCTACGCCGGCAAGGTCGATGCGTTGCGCGAGCATTTTTCCGAGTTCGGCCTGATCAAATCCCGTCTCAAGGTCGAGATCGAATGGCTGAAGGCGCTGGCCGCCGAGCCGCATTTTTCGGAAATCGCCGCTTTTTCGCCGTCGACCGTGGCAGCGCTCGATGCGCTGGTCGCCAACTTCGGGCCGGAGCAGGCGGCCGAGGTGAAGGCCATCGAAGCCGTCACCAACCATGACGTCAAGGCGCTGGAATACTGGATCAAGGACAAGACCAAGGCCAGTGCCGAAGTGGTCAAGGTCAGCGAGTTCATTCACTTCGCCTGCACTTCGGAAGACATCAACAACCTGTCGCATGCGCTGATGTGCCAGGGCGCACGCGAAGAGGCGATGCTGCCGTCGCTCGACAAGGTCATCGCCAGGTTGGTCGAACTGGCCCACGCCTACGCCGATATCCCGATGATGAGCCGCACGCACGGCCAGCCGGCGACGCCGACGACGCTCGGCAAGGAAATGGCCAACACGGCTTACCGCCTGCAGCGCGCCCGTGCCCGCATCGTCGCCGTCGAACTGCTCGGCAAGATCAACGGCGCGGTCGGCAACTACAACGCCCACCTGATCGCCTACCCCGGCTACGATTGGGAAGGCTTCGCCCGGCGTTTCGTCGAGTCGCTCGGCCTGGTTTTCAACCCCTACACCATCCAGATCGAGCCGCACGATGCGCTGGCTGAGCTGTTCGACGCCTTTGCCCGCGTCAACAGCATCCTGATCGATCTCGACCGCGACATCTGGGGCTACATCTCGCTCGGTTTCTTCAAGCAGAAGGTCAAGGCCGGCGAAATCGGCTCATCGACAATGCCGCACAAGGTCAATCCGATCGATTTTGAAAACTCCGAAGGCAACCTCGGTCTGGCCAACGCTGTCTTGAAGCACCTCGCTGAAAAACTGCCGATCTCGCGCTGGCAGCGCGACCTGACCGATTCGACGGTGCTGCGCAACATGGGCGTCGGCCTCGGCTACACGCTGCTCGCCTACGATTCGCTGCTCAAGGGTTTGAGCAAGCTGGAAGTCAACGCCGACTTGATGAAGGCCGACCTCGACGCCAATTGGGAATTGCTCGCCGAGCCGATCCAGACGGTCATGCGCCGCTACGCCGTGCCCAACGCGTACGAAAAGCTCAAGGAGCTGACCCGTGGCACCCGCGTGTCGCGCGAAGGCATGCAGGCTTTTGTTTCGACGCTTGAAATCCCCGAAGCTGCAAAGGCCGAATTGCTCAAGCTGACGCCGTGGGACTACACCGGCAAGGCGGCCGCACTGGCCCGGCGGATCTGATGCCATGAAATGCAGCAAGTGCGGCCTGGAGGTGCCCGAAGACGCCATCTACTGTCCGCACTGCACCGGCGGGCGCAAGACCACGGACCGCGATGTCATCCGCGGCGGTATCCGCGGCGGAGCCATCGGCTTGTTCCTCGGGGCCTTGCCCATGCTCTGGCTGCTCTATCACTTCGGCGCCGAGCGCGGCATCAAGGCGATCGCCTTCGCCGTGCCGGTCGCCACCTTCACCACCGGGCTGATCATCGGTTTGGTCAAAGCCAAACGGGACTGGAAATAAATGTCTTTTGCCGAAAACCTCAAGAAGTTGCCGGGCATTTCGCATCTGGCCGCAATCAACCTGCTCGACGAGGAGGGCAATGTCGTCGCCAGCATCGAAAACAAGGCGGGCAGCCAGGGCTCGCTGGCCGTTTACAACCATCTTGCGCAGACCTATGGCTCGATCAATAACGAAGCCGCCAGAAAGGGCCTGGAAATCTTCGCCGAGCACACCGAGGACGAACGGGCCAACCCGGGCAAGCACCCGAACATCGCCCGCCTGCTGGCCATCGAGAGCGGCCGGCCGGCCCTGCGCGTCAAGCACGTTTTCGCCGTCTGAAGCGCCATTCTCGATTCCTCATCGGATCGGTGAAAAAACTTCATCAAGATGGTGTCGGTGAACGTTTTCGGGTCGCTATAATCTAAGCGGCATTAAATTCGTCCTGTCCTCGCTGATCCGGGTGCGGGGCATGGTTTCCCAACCCGCAACGGAGAAAACATCATGAAGAAACAACTCGCCCTCGCTGCGCTGGCGCTTGCCGTCGCCGGCACCGCTTCCGCCCAGATGAAGCCCGAAGATGCCATCAAGTATCGTCAGTCGGCCTATGGCGCCATGGGCTGGAGCATGGCCCGTATCAAGATGAACGTCGAAGGCACCTTCAACAAGGAAGATGTCATCAAGTCGGCCAACGTCATCCAGGCCATCGCCAATTCCGGCATGGGCTCGCTGTACCTGCCGGGTACCGACAAGGGAACGGGTTGGGAAGCGACGCGCGCCAAGCCGGAAATCTGGACCGAAAAGGAAAAGCTCGGCAAGGCCGCGACGGCCTTCAACAAGGAAGCCAACGAAATGGCCAAGGTCGCCGCGACTGGCGATGCCGCCGCGGTCAAGGCGCAATTCGGTAAGCTCGGCGAAACCTGCAAGGGCTGCCACGACGATTTCAAGGCCAAGAATTAAGCACAAGGCCTGCAACAGCTTTCGCAGGCGCCTCCGGGCGCCTGTTTCGTTTTGGATCAATACGGGATCGCGCATGCAAAGCAAACGAATTCGCCTGTGGGACCTGCCCACGCGCCTCTTTCACTGGATCCTCGCTCTTGCCGTTGCGGCCTCGGTGGCCAGCGGCCAGGTCGGCGGCAACTGGATGGAATGGCACGGGCGGATCGGCCTGCTGGTCGTCGGGCTGCTGACCTTTCGCATCGTCTGGGGCCTGGTCGGTTCGACCTATGCCCGCTTCGCCCAGTTCTTCCCGACCCCGGGCAAGATCAAGGCCTACCTGCGTGGCGAGTGGCGCGGCGAGGGGCACAACCCGCTCGGGGCGCTAGCGGTTTTCGGTCTGCTCGGCCTGTTGACCGTGCAGGTGACGACCGGGCTGTTTGCCAATGACGATATCGCCTTCACCGGGCCGCTGTCCGATCTGCTCACAAAGGGCCTCAGCAACCAGCTGACCGGCATTCACCACCTGCTCACCAACGCGCTCTATGTGTTGGTCGCGCTCCATGTCGCGGCGATCATGTTCTACGCCCACGCCAAAAAGCAGAACCTCGTCCGTCCCATGGTCACCGGCTGGAAGGAAGACGGCGAGGGCGAGTCGGCGCGTGGCGGAGGGTTTGTCGCGCTCGTTGTGGCCCTGCTCGTTGCAGTCGCAGTTGTCTATGGTGCGAGCGGTGCCTGGCTGCCGCCTCTGCCCACGCCAGCGGCCGTCGAAACGCCGGATTTCTAGTCACTCCCTGATCCCCGCTGCGCCTCGCGGCATGATGTTCAATGTTTTGAATTTGTTTTGTCATAGACAAAACGAACTTTCTGTCCAGCGTTGGCTCTGAGTAGTGCAGCCGATCATTTGCGGCGCACCCTAACCCCCACTGTTCAGGCGATCGTCATGAAAAAAACTGCTTCCGTACTTGTTATTGCACTGGCTTTCAGCGGTTCCGCCATAGCCGCCGACATTGTTGATACCGCAGTCTCGGCCGGTTGATTCAACACCCTGGTGACGGCCGTCAAGGCGGCTGGCCTGGTTGAAACGCTCAAGGGCCCCGGCCCCTTCACGGTCTTCGCGCCGACCGATGAAGCCTTTGCCAAGATTCCCAAGGACCAGTTGAACGCTCTTTGAACGCTCTTCTGGCGGACTAGAAGAAACTGACCGCCGTGCTGACTTACCATGTGGTTTCCGGCAAGGTCATGGCCAAGGATGTCAAGGCCGGGCCGGTGAAGACCGTTGAAGGGCAGTCGACGATGATCAAGACCGACGGTGGCCCGAGCATCGACAACGCGCGCATCATCAAGACCGACGTCGTCGCGAGCAATGGCGTGATCCATGTGATCGACACAGTCATCCTGCCGCCGCAAAAGATGTCGGCTACGCCGTATTCCCATGCGCCCATCACGTCTGCGGCTGGTTATTACTAGGCTGGCTGCCGATCCACCGGCAACTGATCGACAGCAGCTTCGTCTGGCGGCCACCTTTGGGGGTGGCCGCTTTTTTTCAGGAAATCCGCTCTCCCGTGGAATCGACGGCGGGCAACGTGTGGCTCATGCGCGCTTGCGCAGCGTGTTCGAAAAGCTTGACGGGGGCGGCTTCCAGGATTCGATCCAGGCCGGCAGGTCGGCGGCCGGCATCGGCCGCGCGATGCCGTAACCTCTGCGCCTGCTCGTAGCCGAGACGGAGCAGCGCCTCCCCGTGGGTCACGGTCTCGACACCCTCGGCGACCACCTCGCGTGGCGAATGACCTGGCCAGCCTACCTCGGTTCCCAAGGCGGCAGTTCGCAGTCCCGTTTGGGCCAGGCGATCAGGTGACCGCTTACAACGGATGCGGAATAAATGGCGGATTGAGCCACGTCAATGCAGACAGTAGGCAAAGGTGCATAATGTTCGCATAATTATCGGGACGCCTTGGCCGCCGGGATTTGCCTGGCGGGTGGCAAGTAGTGCGTTCCGCCGGATAGTCTTGCGTGGGGGGAGGCGATTGGGCATGCAAAGTGGCACTGCTTGGGATGGTTTCAGGGCCGATTACGAGCGGCTTTTTGTCAAGGAGTGGTCGCCTTTCGTTGGCGCAATACTGCTGGTTCTGGTCATTCTCAGCCTGATGGTCAGTGGATTGGTCTGGGGGATCTTCGGCGGGGTAAAGTTCTGGGGTGACTGGATCAACAATCTGATCGGTCTCGGCCCCATCCTCGGTATCCCGAAGGAGCTTGACGGGTTTCTCGCGCACCGCTTGTCGCTGATGAACGTCGTTCTGGTCTTGGGCGCCTTCAGTGCGGCGTTGTTGTCGCGCCAATTTTCGATCAATCGGCCGCCGCGACTGGAGTACGTCTGGGCCGCTATCGGCGGCAGCATGATGGGCGTCGGCGCGGCACTGGCTGGCGGCTGCACGACCGGCGGATTTTTCAATCCGGTACTGCATTCTTCGCCGGCGGGCTGGGCGATGTGGGCGGGTTTGTTGCTCGGTGCGGCGCTTGGCGTCAAATTATTGCTATGGACGCTCGAGAACATCGAATGGGGCATGGCGCCGCCGCCGGCGCTCAATGTCCCTCACGGCATCAGAAAAGCCTATCCTCTGGCCGGCTTGCTCATCATCGTCGGCATCGTATTTTGGGCCACAAGCTGCTATGGCTCGTGTAACGCGCAACTGGCGGATCGTGCGGTTATTTTGCTGGCAGGATTCGCGATCGGTTTCATCATGCATCGTTCGCGCCTGTGCTTTGCCCGCGCCTTTCGCGAACCCTTCGTGACCGCCGAGGGCGATATGACCAAGGCGGTTATTCTGGCGCTGGCGATCGGCATCCCGATTGCCGCCTTGCTGTTCGGTAAAAAAGTCATCGACCCTTACGTCGCAATCCCGCCCACCTTCTGGATCGGCTCGCTGCTTGGTGGTTTCATCTTCGGTATCGGCATGATTTTCGCCGGCGGTTGCGCCTCGGGTGGCCTGTGGCGGATGGGCGAGGGGCACTTGAAGTTGTGGGTTGCCATGTTCTTCTTTGCCTGGATCGGTTCGGTCGCCAGTGCGCTGTTCAAGATGTTCAATATTACGGCCATCGACGTGACGAACGTCGAAACCTTCGAGATGACCAACGTCGGGTTCCAGGCCTTCATGCCGGAAGTGATCGGCGGCTGGGGGTACGCGCTGCTGTTCGGCGGCGGGCTGTTGCTGTTGTGGTACGCGCTGGTTCGCTATAACGAAACGACGGAAAAATTTACCTTGCTCTGATTGCATTCTTTGAGGACAAAGCCATGAACGCAAAACGTTTCTCTCTGTTGGCCGTAGTATTGGCAAGCTTGGGTTCTGCTCAACTGCTTTATTACCCGGTCACGGCCCAGGCCGCCGATGCCGCGGTCCTGCAACCCAAGGATGGCTGGTACGGCAAGGTGGTGCAGTTCGACGCGCTACGTCCGCTGGTCGATATTCCGCTGGTCAAGGGCGTCATGATCATCGATTCGCGGCCGGCGGCACGGCAGTATGACCCGGGGCATATTTCGGGTGCCGTCAACATCCCCGACTCGCAATTCGACAAGATGGTCGACAAACTGCCGGCCGACAAGGCGACGCAGCTGATCTTCTACTGCGGCGGGCTGGAATGCATGCTCAGCCACAATTCGGCATTCAAGGCTGAAAAGCTCGGCTACAGCAACATCAAGGTTTACGCCGAAGGCATGCCTGACTGGAAGGCCAGGAGTGGGCCGGTATCGGTGTCAACCGCCTTCGTCAAGAAGCTGATCGACGAGAAGGCGGGCTATATGCTGATCGATGCGCGGCCGAAGCGGGTTGCCGACAAGGGCATGGTTCCGACCGCGATCAACATTTCCGACACCGAGTTCGACAAGAATGTCGACAAGTTGCCCGCCGACAAGGCCACCTTGCTGATCTACTACTGCGGTGGTCTGGAGTGCGTGCTTTCCGACAAGTCGGCCGACAAGGCGCGCAAACTCGGCTACACCAACGTGGTCACCTATCCACCGGGTTATCCGGAGTGGGAAAAGGTCCATGGTGCGGGGCCGGCGGTAGCTTCCGGTGCTGCCGGTGCTGTCCCGGCTACGGGTGCTGCGCTGGTCCCAGGCAAGGAAAAGGGCGTCGTGACGATGGCATCCTTCGAGAAGGTGTGGAAGGAAAATCCGTCATCGATCATGCTGGTCGATGTGCGTGATTCCAAGGAGTTCGCTTCCGGCGCGATCAAGGGCTCCGTGAATATTCCCGTCAATGACATGGAGAAGAAGGCATCGACGCTACCGAAGAACAAGCCTGTCATCTTCATCTGCGGCACGGGCGCAC
>JBFZCS010000107.1:0-17476 GCA_041307825.1 Azonexaceae bacterium | reverse complement strand
GTGGCCGAGGTCATCAGCACCGGGCGCATGCGGATCGGGCAGGCATCGCGCAGGGCGTCGTCGATGGCCATGCCGCCGGCGCGGCGCTGGTTGGTCAGGTCGACGAGCAGGATCGAGTTCTTGGCGACGAGGCCGATCAGCAGCACGAGGCCGATCATCGAATAGATGTTGAGCGTCTGCCCGGTCGCCCACAGCGCCGCCACGCCGCCGATGATGGCCAGCGGTTGCGCTAGCATGACGATGAAGGGTTGCAGGAAGGAGTCGAACTGGCTGGCCAGCACCATGTAGAGCAGCACCATGGCCAGCACGAAGGCGAAGGTCATGTACTTGGTGGTCTTGGCGAATTCCTCGGCCTGGCCGATCAGCTTGATCTGGTAGCCGGGCGGCAGGTCGTCGGCGAACGACCGCACTTTCTGCACCGCTTCGCCGAGCGGGATGGTCGGCGTGGCGAAGAAGGTGGCGGCGTATTGCAGGTCGAAGCGGCCGATGACGGCTGGGCCCAGCGTTTCCTTGAAGCTGGCGACCGAATCGAGGCGTACCAGCTTGCCTTCCTTGTTGCGCAGGTAAATTTTGGCGAGATCGGCCGGCTGGGTGAATTCGCCTTCGCGGCCCTTGACGCGGATGTCGTAGCGCTGGCCGTCGCCCGGTTCGTCGTTGTACTTGGCGATGTCGATGCCGCCGGTCAGCATGTTGATGGCAGCCGCGACGTCGCCGGTGGTCAGGCCGGACGAGGCGATGCGCAGGCGGTCGGGCTGGAAGACGAGCTGCGGCAGGTCGAGCTGGAGGTCGGTGTCGATGCGCCCGCCGAGGCCGGGCTCGGCAGCCAGCTTGCCCTGTAGTTCGCGGCCGAGGCGGCCGACTTCGCCGAGGTTTTCGCCGGCCAGCACGAATTGCAGCGGCTCACCGCGCTGGCCCTGGACCATCGGGTAGGGGGCGGCGAAAACGCGGGCGCCGGGGATCCGGGCCAGCTTTTCGCGCAGGATGGGCAGCAACTCTTGTTGGCTGATGCGCCGTTCGTTGCGCGGCGCCATGCGGGCGACGACGGTGCCCTGGTTGACCTGGCCGGCGCTGCCGAGGCCGATCAGGGCGAATTCGGTGACGATCTCTTCATGCTCGTTGAGCACGGCCTCGACCATCCGCAGCCGCGAATCGGTGTAGTCGATCGACGAACCGAGCGGCGCGCGCAGATAGACCAGGAAGCGACCCTCGTCCTGTTCCGGCGCGAAGGTCTTGCCGACATTGGCGAAGAAGAAAGCACTCGATGCCACGGTCAACAGCGTCAGCAGCACCACTTTCCAGCGATGCCCCAGGGCGCGGATGAGCAGGCGGCGGTAGAAGGCGTCGAGACGCTTGAAGCCGCGCTCGATGGCGGCGAGGAAGCGGCCGTGCTGATGACCTTTTTCGCGCACGGTGAGGTAGCGCGAACAGAGCATCGGCGTCAGGGTCAGCGAGACGAACAGCGAAACCAGCACGCCGAAGGTGACGACGACGGCGAAGGAACGGAAGAACTGGCCGATGATGCCGCTCATGAAGATGACCGGGGCGAAGATCGAAACCAGCGCCAAGGTCGCCGCGATGACCGCGAAAACGACCTCGTTGGCGCCGTTGACCGCAGCCGTCACCGGATCGGCGTCGAGTTCCTCGCGGTGGCGGAAGATGTTTTCGAGGACGACGATGGCGTCATCGACGACGACGCCGATCAGCAGCAGCAGGCCGAGCAGGGTCAACGAATTGAGCGTGTAGCCGAAGAAGTAGATGACGGCGATGGCCCCCATCAGTGACACCGGGATGGCCAGCGCGACGATGACCGTCGCCCGCACCGATTGCAGGAAGATCCAGACGACCAGCGCGGCGAGCAGGGTGCCTTCGACCAGGTGCTGCTTCAGCGCATTGACGATTTCGAGGATGAAAACCGCGTCGTTGGAGACGACGTGCAGCTGCATGCCGGGCGGTAGCTGCGGGCGCAGTTCGTTCTCGATCTTGGCCTTGACCTTGTCGACGATGGCGACGGTGTTGGTGTTGGTGACCTTGACGATGCCGAGGCCGACCGTGGTTTCACCGTTGAAGCGGGCCAGCTGGCGGTTGTCGGTGAGGCCGTCGACGACCTCGGCGACCGCCTGCAGGTGGATCGGTGCGCCTGCCTTCCAGCCGATCACCATCTGCTGAAGGGCGTCGATGGAATGGAATTCGAGATCGAGCTTGACCAGACTTTCGGTCTTCTCGCCGACCACGAAGCCGCCCGCCATCTGCACATGCTCGCGGGCGAAGGCGTCGTTGATGTCCTGGGCGGTGACGCCGAGCGCCGCCATGCGGGCCGGCAACAGCTCGACGCGGATGGTCCGGTCGCGGCGCCCGCCGAGGCGCACCTCGCCGACGCCGTCAATGGTTTCCAGGCGCTTCTTGAGCACGTTGATCGCGTACTGGTTCAACTGCTGCTGCGTGCGGTCGCCCTGCACGGCCAGCCACATGATCGGCTGGGCATTGGTTTCGACCTTGGCGACGACCGGCGGGTCGGCATCCTTGGGCAGGCGGCGCAGCACCTGGTTGACCTTGGCCTGGACCTCGTTGAAGGCGACATCGATCTTCTTCTCGAGGTTGAAGGTGATGGCGATGACCGAGACACCGGGCGAGGAAGTGGACTGGATGTGCTCGATGCCAGGCGTCGAGTTGACTGCGCTCTCGATGATGTTGGTCACCGAAGCGTCGACGATGTCCGGGTTGGCGCCCTTGAGCGCCGTCGTGATCGAGACGACCGGGAATTCGATGTACGGATAGCGGTCCATGCCGATCCGGTCGAAACTGATGACGCCGAACAGGACGAGAACCGCGCTCAGCATCCACGCCAGGACGTGGCGCTTGATCGACAGCTCGGGCAGGGTCATTGCGGCTTCGCGGCGGCCGCCGGGGCGGCGGTTTTCGGCATTTCCTTGACGTTGACCGCAGCACCGTTGCTCAGGAAACCGGCGCCGTCGAGGGCGACCGTTTCACCGCCCTGCAGGCCGCTGGTGATTTCGATCAGGCCGCGCTGCTTGCTGCCGACCTCGACCACCTGCTGCCTGGCCTTGCCGTCGGCGATCAGATAGACGACCTTGCCCGCCGGGCGCAGGACGACCGCCTGTTCCGGCACCACGACGGCCTGTGCCTTCTGACCGGTGACGACGGCGGCGTCGACCGAACCGCCGGCCTTCAGCGCCCCCGGGTTATCGAGGCGGGCAATGACGTCGATGGCACGATTGGCTTCGCCGACCGTCGGGCGAATGTCCTCGACCACGCCTTCGATGCCGGCTTCCGGCGCCAGCGGGCTGGTGATGCGCACCGGCATGCCGACCTTGAGGCGCGGCGCGGCGGATTCCGGGAAGGGCAGGTGGGCGCGCAGGCGAGTGTTGGAGACGAGGCGGAACAGCGGGTCGCCGAGCTTGACGTAATCGCCGGCGGCAGCCAGCTGTTCCTCGATGGTGCCGGCGAAGGGGGCGACGACGCGCGTCTTGTCTACATTGTTGCGCGACAGGCCGGCGCGCGCCTGGGCCGTGGCGAGCTGGCTCTTCAGCGCATCGCGCTGGGCGGTGGCCTCGTCGAGCGCATTCTTCGAGATGAAATTCTTCTGCACCAGCTCGGTCTGGCGGGCGAGCACGCGTTCCTGCTGCGCGAGCAGGGCTTGCAGGCGGGCGGTTTCGGCGTTGTCGGCAGTGGCCTGGTGGCCGGCGTCGGTCGGGTCGATCAGCGCCAGCAACTGGCCCCTGGCGACCGCCTCGCCGGCGCGCACGGCAATCTTGACGATCTTGCCGGCGATCTCGGCGCCGATCTTCGGATCGTTGACCGCTTCCAGCGTACCAAGTGTGCGCTCACTGACTTCCAGTGCTACTGTTTTTGCCTGGGTGGTGGTGATCAGGGTCGGTGGCGCACCCTTCCTTTCAGCTGGTTTTTCGCCGCAAGCCGCGACGAGTAGCGTCGCCGTCAGAAGCAGGATGCTGCGTCTCATGTTGGCAGGACCTGCTCGCCGGCAAAGAGTTCGGCGACGGTTTCGCGGCGGCGGATCTGGTGCACCTTGGCGCCGTCGACCATGACCTCGACTGCGCGCGGCCGGGTGTTGTAATTGGAGGCCATCGCCATGCCATAGGCGCCGGCTGACATCACGGCCAGCAGGTCGCCGGCCGCGACGCACAGCGGACGGGCCAGGCCGAGAAAGTCGCCGGTTTCGCAGACCGGGCCAACCACGTCGTAGACATGGACTTCACCGGCGCGCGGCGTCACCGGCAGGATGTCGTGCCAGGCTTCGTAGAGCGCCGGGCGCATCAGGTCGTTCATCGCGGCGTCGATGATGGCGAAATTCTTGCCTTCGCCGGGCTTGAGGAACTCGACACGGGTCAGCAGCAGGCCAGCGTTGCCGACCAGGCGGCGGCCGGGTTCGAGCACCACCTTGAGGCCGCGGCCGGCCAGCTTGTCGAGCAGCGGAGTCAGGTAGGAAGCCACCGTCGGCTGCACCTGATCGTCCTTGTACTTGATACCGAGGCCGCCGCCAAGGTCGAGGTGGTGAATCCGGATGCCTTCTGCGGTCAACTGGTCTACAAGGGCCAAAATGCGCTCGAGTGCCTCAACGAAGGGGGCGGGATCGAGCAGTTGCGAGCCGATATGGCAGTCGATGCCGGCCACCGCGATATAAGGGAGCGCGGCGGCGCGGCGGTAAAGGGCCAGCGCATCGTCGTAGGCGACGCCGAACTTGGCTTCCTTGAGACCGGTGGAAATGTAGGGATGGGTCTTCGGGTCGACGTTCGGATTGACGCGCAGGCTGACTGGCGCGTGCTTTCCGCAGTGGCCGGCGACTTGGTTCAGGCGCTCCAGTTCGGCGGGCGATTCGATATTGAAGCAGAAGATGCCGGCGTCGAGTGCCTGCTGCATCTCGGCGGCCGTCTTGCCGACGCCGGAGAAGACGATTTTCTGCGGATCGGCACCGGCCGCCAGCACGCGCTGCAATTCACCGCCGGAAACGATGTCAAATCCGGCGCCCATGCGGGCGAACAGGTTGAGGATGGCAAGGTTGGAATTTGCCTTGACCGCGTAGCAGACGAGGGCGCCGCTACCGGCAGGATGTGCGTTCAGGACATCGAGAAATTCCTGCAGTGCAGCTTCCAGCCCGGCGCGGGAGTATACATAGGCCGGCGTGCCGAATTTCTCGGCAATGGCCGGCAGGGCAACGGATTCGGCGTGCAGGACGCCTTGCTTGACGGTGAAATGGCTCATTGGGCGCTGGCCTTTGGGTCCGTGCTGGTGCCAGCATTTGGTTCTATGGTGCTAACATCGTTCGCGTCGCTAGTCGGCTGGGCTGGCGTGCTTGGCGCCGGCGATGAGCGCAGGCTGTCGAGCAATGGCGCTGGCGGCGGGCCGGGAGGCAGAACAAGTGGCCCTTTCAGGCCGCAGCCGGCAAGGCAGAATGTCAGGCAGGCGGCAACGATTCTGGACATTAATGACGGACCAGTCAGTAAAAATGGAATGTTAGCACATGATGGATGACAAGGAATTCAACGCCTTGGCCGACAGCGTTCTGGCCCGGATCGAAGGCGCGCTGGAGGTGAGTGACGCCGACATCGACTTCGAACTGGCTGCTGGCGGGGTTCTTGAAATCGAGTTTGCCGATGGCAGCAAGATCATCGTCAATCGCCACGGCGTGGCGCGCGAGGTCTGGGTGGCGGCGCGCGCCGGGGGCTTTCATTTTCGCTGGGACGGATCAGTCTGGCGCGACACCCGCGATGGCGCCGAACTGATGGAAAAGCTTTCGTCGCTCGCTAGCCAGCAGGCTGGCGAGGCTGTGCACCTCGGCTGATCAGCCGGTTGGCGGCAGGTTCAGCGGGTTGGGTGCGACGGGCGCTGCTTCGTCTGCATCCTCTTCCGGCGGCGCTTCCTTGACGACATTCTCGTTGTAGATGTAGCTGCGCTCGCGGCCGCTGCCGAACGCGGTAATGCCTTCCGGCATCGAGGGCGTCTGCATCGGCACATCCTTGAGCGCACGGCCCATGTAGCCGATCCAGATCGGTAGTGCCGCGGCGCCCCCGGTCTCCTTGTTGCCGAGATTCTTCGGCTGGTCGAAACCAATCCAGGCGCAGGCGGCTGCAGTCATCTGATAGCCGCAGAACCAGGCGTCGACATATTCATTGGTGGTTCCCGTCTTGCCCGCCAGATCCTTGCGCTTGAGCGCCACGGAAGCCTTGGCGGCGGTACCGTAGACGGTCACGTCGCGCAGCATGCTGTCCATCAGGAAGGCGTTGCGCGGGTCGATGGCACGAACCGAGCCTTCCCCGGCCGGCACCGGCGCCGCCTGGGCGAGCACATTGTTTTTCTCGTCGCGAATTTCGCTGACGACGTAGGGGTTGATCCGGTAGCCGCCGTTGGCGAATACGGAGTACGCGGTCGCCATCTGCCATGGCGTTACCGAACCGGCGCCCAGCGCCATCGTCAGGTAGGGAGGGTGCTTTTCGGCATCGAATCCGAAGCGGCTCGAGTAATCCTGAGCGTAACGCGTACCGATCGATTGCAGGATGCGGATCGATACCATGTTCTTCGACTTGGCCAACGCTGTCCGCATCTGCATCGGGCCTTCGTACTTGCCGTCGTAGTTGTGCGGCTCCCAGGCCTGCGAACCGGTCTGACTGGCGGATATCACGATCGGCTCGTCATTGATGAAGGTGCTTGGATTGAAGCCTTTTTCGAGGGCGGCCGAGTAGATGAACGGCTTGAAGCTGGATCCCGGTTGCCGCCAGGCCTGGGTTACATGATTGAACTTGTTGCGGTTGAAGTCGAAACCGCCAACCAGGGCGCGAATCGCCCCGGATTTCGGGTCGACCGCGACAAACGCCGATTCCACCT
The DNA here is from genome assembly GCA_041307825.1 of Azonexaceae bacterium. Classification (GTDB taxonomy): domain Bacteria; phylum Pseudomonadota; class Gammaproteobacteria; order Burkholderiales; family Rhodocyclaceae; genus Azonexus. Next base: position 10,618 of record JBFZCS010000107.1, on the reverse strand, counting down.
CGGGTAACTGACTGATCTGCCAGTCGCCCTTGTCGTTCTTAAGTAGACGGATGATCGCGCCGCGCTTGATGCGCTTGTTGGCCGGCGCCTTGTCGTCGAGCATCGCGGCCGCGAACTTCATGGCGTCGCCGGAGAGCGTGACGATGTCGCCGCCCTTGCGGTAGGCATGAATCTGCTTCGGGTCGGCGGCGAGGACCAGCGCGGGAATCAGGTCGCCGGCATCGGGGATGTCCTGGAGCGCCTCGTCGATCGCCTCGTCCTGATCGGACTTGATGTCCTTCATGTCGAGATAGGACTCGGCGCCGCGATAGCCGTGGCGCCGGTCATAATCCATGACACCGCGGCGCAGGCTGGCATAGGCTGCCTCCTGATCGGCCTTGATCAGCGTCGTATAGACCTTGAGTCCGCGGGAATAGACATCTTCCGGGAAGCGCTCGGTGGCGATCTGGCGCGCCATTTCGGCGGCGTACTCGGCGTGGACCGCGTACCCCGCAAGTTCGCGCTTGATCACCAGCGGCTCCTTCAACGCGGCTTCATACTGTACATCGCTGATGTTGCCCAGTTCGTGCATCCGGCGCAGTACATATTGCTGCCGGATCTTCGCGCGCTTGGGGTTGACAATCGGGTTGTAGACGGATGGCGCCTTGGGCAAGCCGGCCAGCATGGCAGCCTCGGCGATCGAGATGTCCTTCAGCGGCTTGCCGAAATAGATCTGGGCAGCCGCGGCGAACCCGTAGGCGCGTTGCCCGAGGAATATCTGGTTGATATAGAGCTCGAGAATCTGGTCCTTGCTCAGGTTGTTCTCGATCTTGAACGACAGCAGCGCCTCGTAGAGTTTCCGCGTGTAGGTCTTCTCGCCCGAGAGAAAGAAATTGCGGGCGACCTGTTGCGTGATCGTCGATGCCCCCTGGCGTTTGCCGCCGCCCACCAGATTGGCCGAGGCGGCGCGCAGGATGCCGGGGTAGTCGACACCGCTGTGCTGATAGAAACGATCGTCCTCGGCTGCGAGGATTGCCTGCTTCATGACGGTTGGAACTTCCTGTATGCTGATCACGGCTCGTCGCTCCTCGCCGTACTCGCCGATCAGATAACCGTCGGCGGTATAGACACGGAGCGGTATTTTGGGGCGATAATCCGTCAGGGTTTCGAGAGAGGGTAGATTTGGATAGGCGAGCGCGAGAACGATCATGGCAAGCGCGATGCCGATGGCTGCAAGGCCAAGCAGCACCATCACCGGAAAAACGATGATCCGGGCAGCAAGAGGGATGGAAGGCAAGGTCAATAGGTCTTTTAATGGCGTTGCGCGGATTATACGCTGTCGCCAAACGGGCCGTTAAAACGCTTTACATGCCGTGTGGTTGTTGCTAGCATCTGAAGTGAATTATTGGTTATTTGCCTAACTTCGCATTTCTTAAGGACTTTTTGGGGGTCTGGTGCGCTTCGATATCTCTGCGTTGTTAAATCCCAAGGCGCGTCCCTTGTTGGGGCTGGACATCAGCTCCTCGGCCGTCAAGCTGGTCGAGCTGACCGCTAATGGGAAAGAAGGGTACCGCGTCGAGCGCTACACCATAGAGGTGTTGCCGAAGGATGCGGTGTCAGATGGCAATATTGCCAACATGGATGGCGTCGTCGATGCCGTCAAGCGGGCATGGAAGCGGCTGGGCACGTCTACGCGGAACGTCGCGATGGCCTTGCCCGGTTCCGCGGTGATCACCAAGAAGATCATCGTGCCCGCCGGATTGCGCGAGGACCAGCTTGAAATTCAGGTTGAGTCGGAAGCCAATCAGTACATCCCGTTCGCGATCGACGAGGTCAATCTGGATTTTCAGGTCATCGGACCGGCACCGTCGCTGCCCGATGAACTTGAGGTCTTCATTGCTGCTTCAAAAAAGGAGCGGGTCGAGGATCGCGTTGCAGTCGCCGATGCGGCCGGCCTGTCCGCGGTAGTGGTCGATGTGGAGACCCAGGCGGCGCTCTCGGCTTTCGAGTTGATCGAAAGGCAATTGCCTGGCGGTGGAAAAAACCAGACGATCGCACTTGTCGATGCCGGTTCCAGCGTGATGAGTCTGACTGTAATGCGCAACGGCCAGCAGGTCTATGCCCGCGAACAGGCGTTCGGTGGCGGGCAACTGACGCAGGATATTGCCCGGCACTACGGCATGACCTACGAGGAAGCCGAGGTTGCCAAGCGGGCCGGTACGCTTCCCGAGGGTTACGAGACCGAGTTGCTGGCACCGTTCATGGAAAATCTGGCGCTTGAGATTTCTCGCGCCCTGCAGTTCTTCTTCACATCGACCCAGTACAATCAGGTCGATAACATCGTTCTGGCAGGCGGTTGCGCCGTGATTCCGGGGGTTGACGAAGTGGTGGCGACGCGCACCCAGGTCAGCACGCTGATCGCCAATCCGTTTGCCAATATGGTGCTGTCGGAGCGGGTTCGGGCCAAGAGCCTGCTGGCCGATGCATCATCGCTGATGGTGGCGTGCGGCCTCGCCTTGCGGAGGTTTGATCCATCATGATTAGAATTAACCTCCTTCCGCATCGCGAAGAGGCGCGCAAGGCAAGGCGCCAGCAATTCTATGCCATGGTCGGTGCCGCTGTTGCGCTTGGCGCACTGATCGTCTTCCTCGGTTACACGATCATCAATGGCCTGATTAGCAGCCAGGCCGAATCGAATGATTTTTTGAAGCGTGAAATCGCGGTTCTGGACAAGCAGATCGAGCAGATCAAGCGCCTCAAGGAACAGACGCAGGCGCTTCTGGCACGCAAACAGATCATCGAGGACTTGCAGCGCGATCGCGGCGAGACAGTCTATCTCCTGACCGAACTGGTCAAGCAGGTTCCGGAAGGTGTCTACCTCAAGTCGCTCAAGCAGGAGGGCGGGAAGGTCAACATTACCGGCTATGCCCAGTCCAATGCACGCGTGTCGGCATTGATGCGGAATATTGAAGCGTCGCCCTGGCTGGAAAATCCTCAGCTGATCGAAGTGAAGTCGGTCGTTCTGAATGGACGGCGCAGCAACGAGTTTGCGATGAACTTCACATTGACGCGCACTCAGGCGGATGTCGGGAAGGGTAACAAATGAGCGCCAAACCTACCTCACTTCCAAAGATCGACTTTCAGGCGATTGCCGACGATTTTCGCTTCCTGAATCCGAACGATCCGGCAGCATGGCCGCCGATTCCCAAGATGGCAGCGCTGGCCGGCATCCTTCTGGCCTTGGTGGTTGCCGGTTGGTGGTTTCTCTGGAGCGATCAACTGGTCGAACTGGAAACCAAGCAGAAGGAAGAGGAAACGCTGAAGCTGCAGTATCTCGACAAGAAGAAGCAGGCGGTCAATCTTGATCTGTATATCGAGCAACTTGCTGAAATCGATCGCTCATTCGGCGCATTGCTGAAACAATTACCCAACAAATCGGAAATCGAAGCCTTGCTGATCGAAGTCAATCAGGCGGGCTTGGGGCGTGGCCTGCAGTTCGATCTTTTCCGGCCGGGTGCCGAGCAGGTCAAGGATTTCTACGCTGAATTGCCGATTGCCGTCAAGATCAACGGCGGCTACCACGATTTCGGGGCATTCGCTGCCGATATTGCCAAGTTGCCACGCATCGTGACACTGAACAACATTGCGATTGTTCCCGGCAAGGATGGTGCCTTGGCCCTTGATGCAACAACCAAGACCTTCCGCTACCTGGACGAAGAAGAGGTTGCGAAGCAGAAGAAGGCAGCGCAAGGAGCTAAAAAGTGAAGCGACTAATCCTCGTCGCACTGTGCGGGGCTTTGGGAGCCTGCTCGGGTGGCGACCACGAAGATCTCAAGCGCTGGATGGCCGAAAATACCAAGGACTTGCGTGGCAACATCCCCAAGTTGCCGGAAGTGAAGCCTTATCAGCCGGTTCCCTATGATGTCGAAGGGATACTCGATCCGTTCAAGGCCAGCAAGATCGAGCCGGAATCGAAGAACAGGCAGGGTTCCGGTCAAGGCGGTGCTTTCCAGCCCGATTTCGAGGCGCGGGATTTGCGCAACAGTCTGCTTGAGAAATATCCGGTCGAGTCGCTCAAGATGATCGGTTACCTGAATGTCAATCGGCGTCCGATCGCCGTGATACAGGTTGAAGACAAGGTTAAACAGGTCAAGGTGGGGGAATATGTCGGTCTTGACTTCGGCATGGTGACGCAAATCACTGACAAGGAAGTGGTGTTGCGAGAATTGATTCAGGATTCTGCGGGTGACTGGAGCGAGCGCACTAGTTCTTTGTATCTGCAGGGCAAGGAGGGAAGCAAGAAATGAAATTTATCAACTACGCGATGGCCGCCGTTGCAGCGACCTGCCTTGCCATGGCCGGGCCACTCTCGGCGCAAACCGCCACCACGAATTCGATCGAGTCGATCGTTGCCGCACCGCAGGGTGGCAACGTTGCCGTCAAGATCGACCTCAGGGAGCCGCTGACCGCGCCGCCAACTGGTTTCAGCGTGGCCAACCCGGCGAAGATCGCTTTCGATTTCCCGGCGACCGCAAATGGCCTGGGTAAAAACAGCCTGACTTTCAAGGAGGGTGATCTGCAGAGCGCCAATGTCGTGCAGGTCGGCGACCGCACGCGTGTCGTCCTGAATCTAACGCGTAGCCTGAGCTACACCACGCGCCTCGATGGCAACTCGCTCTACATCGTTCTGGCGCCCATTCCTTCGGTCGGATCGCTGCCCGAGCGGGTGACGCGGTTTACCGAGGAAACCTCGATCGGCAAGCGCCACGCGTTGCAGGATGTGGCTTTCCGGCGCGGCAAGGATGGTGAGGGCCGTATTGTGGTCGATCTGAGCGATGCCGGAACCGGTATCGACATCCGTCAGCAGGGCAAGAACCTGATCGTCGATTTCGTCAAGACGAGCGTTCCGGAGAATCTCCGCCGCAAACTGGACGTGACCGATTTTGGTACGCCGGTGACCTCGGTCGAGACCAAGCCGTTGGGTGACAACGTGCGGATGACGATTACGCCGCATGGGCTCTGGGAACACAACGCCTACCAGAGCGACAATCAGTTCGTCGTCGAGGTCAAGCGCATCATCGAAGACCCGAACAAGCTGGTTCAGGGTACCAAGACCGGCTATCAGGGTCCGCGGGTCAGCATCAACTACCAGAACGGCGATGTCCGCGCGCTGCTCCGCCTGATGGCCGAAGAACTTGGTCTGAATGCGGTGATTAGTGAAACGGTCACCGGTACGACGACGCTGGTCCTCAAGGATGTTCCCGCTGACCAGGTGATCGACATCATCTTCCAGCAAAAGGGGCTGGACATGCGCAAGAAGGGCAACATCATGCTGATTGCCCCGCGCGACGAAATTGCAACCCGCGAGAAACTGGACTTCGAGTCGCGCCAGCAAATCAGTGAGCTAGAGCCGATACAATCCGAGCAGTTCATCCTGAACTACCAAAAAGCCGTGGATGTGGCGCGTCTTCTAGCTGGCTTGGCTCCGGTTGGGGCGCAGGCTATTCCCGGGCAGACTCAGCGAATGCTGAGCAAGCGTGGCAATGCGGTAGCCGATCCGCAGTCGAACATCCTGTTCGTCAATGACATCCCGAGCAAGCTCGAAGAGATCCGCAAGTTCATCAGGGCCATCGATACGGGCGCCCGTCAGGTCATGATCGAAGCGCGTGTCGTCGAGGCGCAGGACACGTTCAACCGCGATCTGGGCGTCAGGCTGAATTTCCTGAGCGCCCAGCGTACAGGACTGGGCGGTAGTGGAGTCTTCGGTGGCGGCGGTACGTATTCCCCGTCCGGCCAGGTCACAAACAACGCGCTCGGGGTGAACCTGCCGTCCTTCACCAATGTCGGTGGCACGCTGGCCTTCTCGTTGTTCAACGGCTCGCTGACACGGATTCTCAATCTGGAACTGGCCGCCCTGGAATCGGACGGTCTGGGCAAGATCGTCTCCAGCCCGCGGGTCATCACGGCGAATAATGTGAAGGCGAAGATTCAGGACGGTACGGAAATTCCCTACGTGACAACGGCGACGGGCGGCGGCGTTGCGACCCAGAACGTCTCGTTCAAGACCGCCGCGCTGTCCCTTGAGGTCACCCCGCAGATCACGCCGGAAGGAACGGTACGCATGCAGCTGGTCGTCAAGAAGGAAGAGCCGGACTGGACGCGTGCGGTTCTCGGTAACCCGCCGATCAAGACGTCGACGGTCGAAACCAATGTGGTCGTGGAAAATGGCGGTACGGTCGTAATCGGTGGCGTGTATATCACCAAGAAGGAGAATGTGACCGAGAAGGTGCCATTGCTCGGTGACGTTCCTTTCTTTGGTTACCTGTTCAAGTACCAGGAAGACTCCAGCACGAGGCGTGAACTGCTGTTCTTCATCACGCCACGCATAATTTCCGACAAATTGCAGATCAACTGATTTCGCAACATCTCGCTTCGAAGGGGGGGCCGGCTTTGCCGGCCTTTCTCTTTTGTGATGCGCCGCGAGACCGGATAAAATTCTGCTGTGAACAATTGCAGCAACATCTACCTCGTTGGCCTGATGGGGGCCGGAAAGACGACCATAGGACGACAACTGGCGCGACGCCTCGGTCGCCGCTTCTATGATTCCGACCATGAGATCGTCGCCAGCACCGGCGTACCGATCCCGACCATTTTCGAGATCGAAGGCGAGGAGGGTTTCAGGCGCCGTGAATCACTGGCGATCGCCGAACTGACTTCGGGGACGGACATTGTTCTGGCAACCGGTGGCGGCGTGGTCCTGAATCCGGAGAACCGGAAGCGTTTGCACGATACAGGCTGGGTGGTTTATCTCAATGTTCCGCCGGCCATGCTGTTCGAGCGTACCCGTCATGATCGCAACCGCCCGCTGTTGCGCGTCGAGAACCCTCTTGGCAAGCTGGAGGAGTTGCATGCGCTGCGCGATCCGCTCTATCGGGAAACCGCCCATCTTGTCGTCGATGGTTCGCATCTTGTGGCCTCCGGCATCGTTCATCACCTCTTGAAAGAATTCAATCGCTTATGTCAGGCATGATCCAGACGCTGAGCGTCGCCCTTGGTGACCGTTCCTATCCCATTCACATCGGCAAGGGCCTGCTCGAGCGCGCCGATCTGCTGGCGCCTCACCTCGGGCAGAAGAAGGTTCTGGTCGTGAGCAACACGACCGTTGCGCCGCTGTATTTCGAACGCTTGCGGTCGACCCTCGAAAAAGCCGGAATTTCAGTCATGTCGGTCATTCTTCCGGATGGCGAGAAGTACAAGGACTGGAATACCCTGAACCTGATATTCGACGCGCTGCTCGGCGCGCACTGCGAGCGCAGCACGACCCTGATCGCGCTTGGCGGGGGCGTCATCGGTGACATGGGTGGCTTCGCGGCCGCCTGCTACCAGCGCGGGATGCCGTTTATCCAGATCCCGACCACGCTGCTCTCGCTGGTCGACTCTTCGGTCGGCGGCAAGACGGCGATCAATCATCCGCTTGGCAAGAACATGATCGGCGCCTTCTACCAGCCCAAACTCGTCCTGGCCGACATTTCGACGCTCGACACCTTGCCGGACCGTGAATTGAAGGCCGGACTGGCCGAGGTCATCAAATACGGGCTGATTCGCGATCCCGAGTTCTTCGTCTGGCTGGAGGAAAACATCGAAAAGCTGCTGGCGCGGGACGGTGAGGCGCTGGCCTACGCGGTTCACCGCTCATGTGCCAACAAGGCCGAGGTCGTTGCCGCGGACGAGCGCGAAACCGGCGAACGGGCTTTGCTCAATCTTGGCCATACCTTTGGCCACGCAATTGAAACCGGCATCGGCTATGGGGAATGGCTGCACGGCGAGGCGATTGCCGCCGGCACGCTAATTGCTGCAGAATTGTCACGGCGCCTCGGCTGGATCGACGACGCCGTGGTGTTGCGGATCGAAAGGCTGTTTGTGCGGGCAGGCTTGCCGGTGCATGGCGCGCCCCTCGGCGCGGCGCGCTATCTGGAACTGATGCGTCACGACAAGAAGGTGCGGGACGGGAGGTTGCGCCTGGTGCTGCTGAAACGGATCGGAAGCGCTGTTGTCTCAGACGAAGCCGATGAGGCGACGATCGCGGTCGCCATCGAGGCCAGATGCACCTGAAAAGGGAGCGGCCGGTCGTCGCCGAACCGCCGTGGTGCATCGCAGTATCTTGATTTGACAGGGCTTCGGCGGTATATTCCACGACCGCCCCTGATTTTCGTACAAGCCGGCCAGCGCAACGGGATGCCGGCGTTTTCTACCCTTGGTCCTTGATTTCATTGACCAAGTATTTTTAAGGAATACGTGTGATGGAATCGGCTGTACCTGAGCGGCAGGGTTTGTACGACCCGGCCAACGAGCACGACGCTTGCGGCGTGGGCTTTGTCGCCCATGTCAAAGGCCAGAAGAACCATGGCATCGTCGAGCAGGGTTTGTTGATCCTGAAAAATCTGGATCACCGCGGCGCCGTTGGCGCCGATCCGCTGCAAGGTGACGGCGCCGGTATCCTGATCCAGATTCCCGACCGGTTCTATCGCGAAGAAATGGCCAGGCAGGGCGTCGAACTGCCGCCGGACGGCGAGTACGGGGTCGGCATGGTCTTCCTGCCGCGGGAAGCCGCCTCGCGTCACGCCTGCGTCGAGGAAATCGAGCGTTCGATCAAGGCCGAGGGTCAGGTTCTCCTCGGCTGGCGTGAAGTGCCGGTCAATCACGAAATGCCGATGTCCCCGACCGTCAAGGCCAAGGAACCGGTGATCCGCCAGGTATTCGTTGGTCGCGGGCCCGATATCTTCGTTACCGACGCGCTCGAGCGCAAGCTGTACATCATCCGCCGCCGCGCCGCCAACGCTATCAAGGCGCTCAAGCTCAAGCACAGCGGCGAATTTTACGTGCCGTCCTTCTCGGCGCGTACCGTCAATTACAAGGGGCTGCTGCTGGCCAACCAGGTCGGCGTGTACTACCTCGACCTGCAGGATGAACGCACCGTTTCGGCGCTTGCCCTCGTTCACCAGCGCTTCTCGACCAACACCTTCCCGACCTGGGATCTGGCCCACCCGTTCCGCTACATCGCCCACAACGGCGAGATCAATACCGTACGCGGCAACGTCAACTGGTTCAAGGCGCGCGAACAGGCGATTTCCTCGCCGCTTCTCGGCGACGACCTGAAGAAGGTCTGGCCGCTGCATTACCCGGGCCAGTCCGACTCCGCTTCCTTCGACAACGCGCTCGAGCTGCTCGTCATGGGGGGTGGCTACTCGCTGGCCCAAGCCATGATGCTGATGATCCCGGAAGCCTGGGAAAAGCACACGTTGATGGACGAAAACCGCCGCGCTTTCTACGAATATCACGCGGCGATGATGGAGCCGTGGGACGGCCCCGCCGCCGTCGCCTTTACCGATGGTCGCCAGATCGGCGCGACGCTCGACCGCAACGGTCTGCGTCCGGCCCGCTATCTGGTGACCGATGACGACATGGTGGTCATGGCCTCCGAATCGGGCGTGCTGCCAATTCCGGAAAAAAAGATCGTCAAGAAGTGGCGCCTGCAGCCGGGCAAGATGTTCCTGATCGACATGGAACAGGGCCGCATCATCGACGACAAGGAACTCAAGGATTCCCTGGCCAATGCCAAGCCCTATCGCGAGTGGATCGAGAAGATCTGTATCAAGCTCGACGAAGTGCCGGCAGCCAACGAACATTGCGTCGCTTCCTCGGCTTCGCTGCTCGATCGCCAGCAGGCCTTCGGCTATACCCAGGAAGACATCAAGGTCATCCTCGAGCCGATGGTCCAGAACGGCGAGGAGGCAACCGGGTCGATGGGCACGGACTCGGCCCTGCCGGTCCTGTCGAACAAGAGCAAGATACTTTACACGTACTTCAAGCAGTTGTTCGCCCAGGTGACCAACCCGCCGATCGACCCGATCCGCGAGGAACTGGTCATGTCGCTGGTGTCCTTCATCGGGCCGAAGCCGAACCTGCTGAATACGCACGACATCAATCCGCCGATTCGCCTGGAAGTGTCGCAGCCGGTGCTGACCTGCGCGGAAATCGAGAAGCTGCGCAACATCGAGACCTACACGTCCGGCAAGTTCCGTTCCTTTGAACTGGATATCTGTTATCCGGTGGCCTGGAGCGCGGCCGGCGTCGAGGCGCGTCTGGCCTCGCTGGCGGCCGATGCCGAAGACGCCGTGCGTTCGGGCGCCAACATCCTGATCGTCTCCGACCGCAAGATCGATGCCGGGCATGTCGCCATTCCAGCGCTGCTCGCGACCTCGGCGATTCATCAGCATCTGGTCAGAAAAGGTCTGCGCACCAGCGCCGGTCTCGTGGTCGAGACCGGTTCGGCGCGCGAAACGCATCACTTCGCGCTGCTCGGCGGTTACGGCGCCGAGGCGGTTCATCCGTACCTGGCCCTCGAAACCATCGAGGGGCTGGCCAAGGGGGATACCGAGAAGGCCGACAAGTTCGTCAAGAACTACATCAAGGCGATCGGCAAGGGTCTGTGCAAGATCATGTCCAAGATGGGCATCTCCACCTACATGTCCTACACCGGCGCCCAGATCTTCGAGGCCATCGGTCTGAAAAAGGATTTCATCGAGAAGTACTTCACCGGCACGCCGTCCAACATCGAGGGGATCGGCCTCTTCGAGGT
>JBFZCS010000106.1:0-4468 GCA_041307825.1 Azonexaceae bacterium | reverse complement strand
GCCGGGCCGATGCTGATGGTCACGATACCGGGCTTCTTGATGAAGGCCTGGCGCGGCCACAATTCGCCGGAATTATGCGCGATCGGCACCACCTTGCAGCCAACCTGGGTTGCCAGATAAGCGCCGCCCGATTTGTAGCGCCGTGTCTCGCCGGGCGCCACGCGGGTTCCTTCCGGGAAGATGATCACGTAGAAGCCCTTCTTCAGCCGCTCGCGCCCCTGCTCGGCGACCAGATCGAGCGCCTGCTTGCCGGCCGCGCGGTCGATCGAAATCATCTTCATCGCGCCCAGACCCCAACCGATCAGCGGCACGCGCAGCAACTCCTTCTTGAGCACGAAGACGCAGTAGGCGCCCTTGGGAACATAATCCTGAATGGTCATCGTTTCCCACGCCGACTGGTGCTTGGAAAGAATGACACAAGGCTCCTGCGGCATGTTCTCGAGGCCGACCACCCTCGGCCGGATGCCGAGCAGGTTCTCGACGCCCCACTGGATCCCGAGGCGCCACAGCTTGCCGAAGTGGTAGCCCCATAGTCCGCGCAGAACGAGGGCGGCAACGATGACCAGCGGCGCGACTAGCAGGGTCCACAGCGCCCCCCAGATGGCGAAGAGAACCGAACGCAGGATGCTCACTTCTTTTTGACCCCCAGAATGTGGTCGACCGCGGCAGCAAGATCCGCGAACTCGAGCGTACCCGCGGGCAGATTGCCCGCTGCCAATGTCTTTTCGCCCTTGCCGGTGCGCACCAGCATGGGAAGGCAACCGACCTTGGCGCAGGACTGCAGGTCACGCAGCGAATCGCCGATCGCCGGCACGCCATTCAAGTCGACATTGAGCGTTTCGGAAATGCGCTTGAACATGCCGGATTTCGGCTTGCGGCATTCGCAGTTCGAATCTGCCGTGTGCGGGCAGTAAAAAATCGCCCCCAAGCGCCCGCCGGCGGTAAACAGCGCCTTGTTCATCTTCTCGTGGATGGCGTTCAGGGTGTCCATGTCGAACAAGCCGCGCCCGATGCCGGACTGGTTGGTCGCCACGACCACGCGATAGCCGTTCTGGTTGAGCCGGGCGATGGCTTCCAGGCTGCCGGGAATCGGCTTCCACTCGGCCGGGCTCTTGATGAACTGGGCCGAATCGAAGTTGATGACGCCGTCGCGGTCGAGGATGACGAGTTTTTTCATGCGGAGAGCTTCGAGAGGTCGGCGACCTGGTTCATCGCCGCATGCAGCATGGCCAGAAGGCCGAGCCGGTTGGTGCGCAGCGCCGGATCCTCGGCATTGACCATGACGTCGTCGAAGAAGCTGTCGACCGGGGCGCGCAGCGCGGCCAGCGCCTGCAACGATTCGCTGTAGTCGCCGGTGACGAAGGCGGCATCGGCCTGCGGCACGACGTCGACCAGCGCCGCATGCAGCGCGACCTCGGCGGCTTCCCTGAGCAGCGCGGTATCGACCCAGGCATCGACGCTGTCCTCGACCTTCTTCAGGATGTTGCCGACCCGCTTGTTGGCGGCGGCCAGCGCGGCGGCTTCCGGCAGCGCCGAGAAGGCGCGCACGGCGGCGAGGCGTTTCGGAATGTCACCGAGGCGCTGCGGCCGTTGCGAGACCACGGCATCGACTTCCTGCGCCGTGTAGCCCTGTTCGCGCAGGCTGCCGGCGAGGCGGTCGTAGATGAAGTCGGCGAGCGCCGATTCGGCCGGCTTGAAGCCGTCGATCGCGGCAAACACGCTGGCTGCCGCGGTCAACAGTTCGTTGAGCGGCAAATTCAGGTTGCCTTCGCTCAGCATGCGGATGACGCCCAAGGCATGGCGGCGCAGCGCGAACGGGTCGCGGTCGCCGGTCGGAATCTGGCCAATGCCGAACATGCCGACCAGCGTTTCCAGCTTGTCGGCCAGTGCAACGACAGTGCCGACTTGGCCGCGCGGCAGCGTGTCGCCGGCGAAGCGCGGCTTGTAGTGATCCTCGATAGCGTCGGCGATGTCGGTCGACAGGCCGTCATGCAGCGCGTAGTAGCGGCCCATGATGCCCTGCAGTTCGGGGAACTCGCCGACCATGTCGGTCAGCAGGTCGGCCTTGGCCAGCAGCGCCGCCTGTTCGGCCTGCAGCGCCAGCGCTTCGCCACCCAGCTGCTGGCCGATGGCCTTGGCGATGGCACAGACGCGCTGGACGCGCTCGCCCTGGGTGCCGAGCTTGTTGTGATAGACGACCTTGGCCAGATTGAGAACGCGCGACTCGAGCGTTTTCTTGCGGTCCTGGTCGAAGAAGAACTTGGCATCTGCTAACCGTGGGCGCACGACGCGCTCGTTGCCGCCGATCACGGCGGAAGCATCTTCCGGGCTGATGTTGCTGACGACGAGGAACTTGTTGGTCAGCTTGCCGGCAGTGTCGAGCAGCGGGAAGTATTTCTGATTGGCTTTCATGGTCAGGATCAGGCATTCCTGCGGCACGGCGAGGAATTCCTCTTCGAACTGGCCGATCAGCACGTTCGGACGCTCGACCAGCGCAGTGACTTCGTCGAGCAGGGCATCGTCGTCGATCGGCTTGCCACCGGCCTGGGCAGCGGCGGCTGCAAGCTGGCGGGCGATTTCGGCGCGGCGCTCGGCAAAGGAGGCGATGACGGCGCCTTCGGCGGCCAGCTTGGCAGCGTATTCGTCGGCGTTGGCAAAGACGACCGGGTCGACGGCCGCTTCGAAGCGGTGGCCGTGCGTTTCGCGACCGGAGTTCAGGCCGAGAATCGCCAGCGGTACGACATCGCTGCCGTGCAGGGCAACGAGGCCATGCGCCGGACGGACGAAATTGACGCTGCTCCAGCCGTCCTGCAACTGGTAGCTCATCATCTTGGGGATGGGCAGCGCGGCCAGAGCGGCTTCCAGCGCCTTTTGCAGGCCTTCGGCCAGCAACGCACCCTTGGCCAGGCTGTCGTAGAACAGGATTTCAGCCTTGCCGTCGCTTTCGCGGCGCAGGCCAAGTGCGGCCGAAGCGTCAGCGCCGAGGGCAGCCAGCTTTTTGAGCAGGGCCGGCGTCGCATTTCCGGCATCATCGAGGCCAACGGCAACCGGCATCAGTTTCTGGGCGACCGGCTTGTCGGCGGCGACCGCGGCGACATCGGTGACGTGCGCAGCGAGACGGCGGGGCGAGGCGTAGGCGGTGACCGCTGCGGTCGACCCGGATAAACCGGCATTTTTCAACGATTGCGCCAGCGTCTGGGCAAACACTTCGCCCAGCTTTTTCAGCGCCTTGGGTGGCAGTTCCTCGACGAACAGCTCAACGAGCAGATTCTTGGACGACATATCAGGCAGCTTTCTTTTCAATCTGGGCGAGGACTTCGGCAGCCCATGCCTGAGGCGCCATCGGGAAGCCGAGGCGGGCGCGGCTGTCGAGGTAGGCTTGGGCAACGGCACGGGCCAGGTTGCGGATGCGGCCGATGTAGGCGGCGCGCTCGGTGACCGAAATGGCGCCGCGGGCATCGAGCAGGTTGAAGGTGTGCGCGGCTTTCAACACCTGTTCGTAAGCCGGCAGCGCCAGTTGCGCGGCCATCAGGTGCTGGGCCTGCTTCTCATGCGCGCCGAAGGCGTGGAACAGGAAGTCGACGTCGGAATGTTCGAAGTTGTAGGTCGATTGCTCGACTTCGTTCTGGTGATAGACGTCGCCGTAAGTCAGGCCTTCCGTCCACGTCAGGTCATAGACGTTCTCGACCCCTTGCAGGTACATGGCCAGGCGCTCGATGCCGTAGGTGATTTCGCCGGTGATCGGCTTGCAATCGATGCCGCCGACCTGCTGGAAATAGGTGAATTGCGTGACTTCCATACCGTTCATCCAGACCTCCCAACCTAGACCCCAGGCGCCCAGCGTCGGGTTTTCCCAGTCGTCTTCGACGAAACGCACGTCGTTCTTCTTCAGGTCGAAGCCGAGCGCTTCGAGCGAGCCGAGATACAACTCAAGAATGTTGTCCGGTGCCGGCTTCAGCACTACCTGATATTGGTAGTAATGCTGCATGCGGTTCGGGTTTTCGCCGTAGCGGCCGTCCTTGGGGCGGCGCGACGGCTGGACGTAGGCGGCCTTCCATGGCTCGGGGCCGATGGCGCGCAGGAAGGTGGCGGTGTGGCTGGTGCCGGCGCCGACTTCCATGTCGTAGGGCTGGAGCAGGGCGCAGCCCTGGGCGCTCCAGTATTGCTGCAGGCGCAGGATGATTTCCTGAAACGCGGGTTTGTTGCTGGTCGTCATCGGACGCACTCGGTAAGACGGAAGGTCTTGAATTTTACTAGCTTTTGCCGGCTTCTGGCACGCCACGCCGACGCGGCCCGCGCATGGCCGGGCGGCGGGTTGACGAGAGGAGGATTCGCAGGGTCCGCGTGGCGAAAACCGACCCCTCGCTGTACCACAATGCAGCGACTCAGGCCTCACCCGCTACGCTCGAATTTGACAAAACACAATATACTCAATATCATGCAGTTTATGTTGCGGTGCAACATCGGT
>JBFZCS010000105.1:0-7576 GCA_041307825.1 Azonexaceae bacterium | reverse complement strand
TGCCGGCGCAACCTAGCCGCCTTCGTTTTCCTTGAGTTTCTCGATGACCAGCGGAAATGCCCCGGAACCGATCAGGGCGACGGCGGAAACGATGAAGGCCAATCCGGCCATCGGGTCCTCGAGAACCGGATGCAGCGCAGCCCCGAAGCCGGCGATGCTGATCAGGCCGGGAATGGCGCACAGCGCGCCGAGCACGGTGAGGGCGATGAACGAGAACGGATAGCGGCGCATGGCGTAACTATAGACCAAAGACAGACCGCTACAGACGATGGCTCTGGTCGCCGCTCACGAATCCGCGCAGCGGCCGGTCGATGCCGCGACCGATGGCGATGACCTTGAACAGTTCGCCCATTTCATGCGGCATCAGCAACTTGTTGATGGCGCCGCTGGCGCGGATGTAGCCGGGAGTGCCGGGTTGCTCCTCGCCCAGCAGATCGAGAATGCCGCAGTTGAGCAGGAACTGCCCCTGGCTAGTGTATCCGAGCAGATCCAGCCCGACCGCATCGGCGGCGGCGATAATTGCCGTGAAATCGACGTGGACCGTGACATCCTGCAAGCCGGGCAGGTAGAACGGGTCGGGATGCGAATGATGCCGGTAATGACACATCAGGGTGCCGCGTCCGCGTTGCTGATGGTAGAACTCGCGGCGCGGAAAGCCGTAGTCGATCAGCAGCAGCGCACCGCGCCGCAACCGGTGACCCCATTCGCCAGCCCAGGCGCGCGCTGCCAGGCTGATTTCACTCTCGTAACCCGGCGGCAGATTGCACTGCGCGCCAATCTCTGCGGCGGCCGCGAGTAACGCAACGCTCGCCGGTCGCTCGTTCCACGTGAAACCACCTGCCGCATCGAGTTGGACACCGCGCTCGAAGATGCCTTCTTCGCGCCAGGCGACGACATGGGCCGGCATGGCGTCGAGCAGTTCGTTGGCGACGACGACTCCGGAAAACTCTTCCGGCAGACGATCCAGCCAGTTGACGCGCGGCAGCAAGTGCGGCGCGTTGGCGGCCAGCGTGGCCTGCTGGCGTTCGCGTAGGTCGGCGGAGAGGTCGAGAATGTCGTAGCGCTGCGGTAACCTTCCGATGCGTTCCAGTTCGAGCAGCAAGTCGGCGGCCAGACGACCGGAGCCAGCGCCCACTTCCAGCACCAGCGGGCTGGAAGCGTCCATTACCTGGGCAACCTGGCGGGCCAGCGCGCGCCCGAAAAACGCGGTCATCTCGGGCGCGGTGACAAAATCGCCGGCCGCCCCGAATTTTCTCGCCCCTGCCGAGTAGTAGCCGAGACCGGGCAGGTAGAGGACAATTTCCATGAAGTGCGCGAACGATATCCAGCCACCCCGGGCGCCGATTTCCCGGGCGATCGCGGCAACCAGCGTGCGGCTGTGGGTCAATGCTTCGGGAGAAGGTTCGGGGAGACTCATGGATTTTCCGGAAAGGCGACGATTCTAGCTTTCGACAGGCCTTTCCGGCGGGAAATTATCGGCATCTCGGGGTAAACTTCGCCCTTTTTCGCGGTCGACCGCGGAAGGCAACGAAAGTCCGCCATGGCAACCTCGAACACCCTGCAGAAGCTCCGGAAATTCCTCGAAGGCCGCGTCGGCAAGGCGATCGGCGACTACAACATGATCGCGGATGGCGACACCATCCTGGTCTGTGTTTCGGGCGGCAAGGATTCCTACACGCTGCTCAACATCCTGATGGCGCTGAAGCAACGCGCACCGGTTAAATTCCGCCTGATCGCGATGAACCTCGACCAGAAACAGCCCGGCTTTCCGGCCGACGTGCTGCCGCGCTATTTCGACGCGCTGGGGGTGGACTACCGCATCGTCGAGGCCGACACCTACTCGATCGTCAAGGACAAGATTCCCGAGGGCAAGACCACCTGTTCGTTGTGCTCACGCCTGCGCCGGGGCATCATCTACCGGACGGCCAAGGAACTGGGGGCCAACAAGATCGCGCTCGGCCACCACCGGGACGACATGGTCCATACGCTGTTCCTCAACATGCTGTTCGGCGGCAAGTTGAAGGCGATGCCACCCAAGCTGGTGACCGACGACCGGGCACACATCGTGATCCGGCCGCTCGCCTACTGCGCCGAGAAGGATATCGCCCGCTTCGCGCGCGGTATGGAATTTCCGATCATTCCTTGCAACCTTTGCGGTTCGCAGGACAACCTGCAACGCCAGAAAATTCGCGAGATGATGGAAGATTGGGATCGTCGCTACCCGGGACGCACCGAATCGGTATTGACTGCGATGCAGAACATCGTGCCCTCCCATCTGGCCGACAACGCGCAATTCGATTTTCTCGGCCTGACCCTCGACACCGCAGTTGAAGAAGGCGATGTCGCCTTCGACCAGGCCGTGATCCCACTCGGCGGTGGCATCCCGATTGCGCTTACCGCGAACTTGGGAACGACGCCCGACGAGGCAGTTTTTCCATAAAATTCATGGGCCTGTGAAATACATCACAACATGTCCGGCTTGTCGAATCCTATACTGATCGCATGTTGATCGAGCCACTCCCGGAGTTAGTCATGCCGAAATCCGCTAACCGCGCCGGTGCGTTGAAGCTGGTCTACCAAGGTGGAGAATGCGATAATCCACGGTCTGAATCCGACCTTGACGTGATGACCAAAAAGCAACCCAAAATGATTGTGCTGTTCGCCGATGTATCCGGAAGCGCCCGACTGTTCGAGCGCCTGGGCGATACCGAGGCAGCCTATGCGGTCGAACGTTGCGTCAAGCGCATGGAGCGCTCGATCGCTGGCCAGGGCGGGCGCACGGTCAATGTCTCGGGCGGAGAACTGCTCGCCGCCTTCGAGTCTGCCGAAGAAGCCTGTCACGCCGCCGTTAACATGCAGTTGCGGGTCTCGAAGTTGCCGCCGGTTTCAGGCCTCAAGCTGACGATCCGTATCGGTCTGCATGTTGGCGCTGGCGAAGTGGATGGACAGACGATAACCGGCGATTCCGTTGCCATGGTAAAGCGCATCGCGGGCATGGCGCGCATTGACCAGATTCTCGCCAGTTCGCAGCTGATTGCCGAATTTCCGAAGCAGACGACAATCCTCAGCCGGCCCAAGCCAGACCTCGGGCGCGTCGAGGATGGCGAAAATACTTTTGATCTGGTCGAAATCGACTGGCTAAGCCACGAAGAAAATCAACGCAAGTACGGCGTGACGATCGATTCCACGCCCAGCCAGTTCATGGCGGATGTCGATCGCCTGTGTATCCGCTATCACGGCAACGCCTTCCTGCTCGACGAGAAATCACCTTTCCTGACGATGGGGCGCGATCCGTCGAGCAAGCTGCTGATTGTCGACCGCAAGGCCTCACGTTCGCACGGCCGGGTCGAGCGGCGGAACAACAACTATTTTTACATCGACAGCAGCACCAACGGCAGTTATGTCAGCGTCGGCGGGCAGAACGAAGTCATGGTGCGGCGGCGTGAAATCGAGCTCAAGGGCAGCGGCCGGATCTGTTTTGGCGGTTCGGCCAGCGACCCGAAGGCAGACTTCGCTGAATTCGAGCATCTTTAGCCGGGTTCACCAAAGCATAAGGCCGCCCGCAGGCGACCTTCGTGGGTCAAAAGCAACGGACTGACCCTACGGCATAAGCGCCCCGAGAATCAGTTGGCCGGTGCCTGAGCGTCGGCGACGCATTTCTTCATGAAGCTGCTCATGGCAGCACCAGCCAGTTTCTTTTCCTTGGCGGACGCTTCGCAGGCAGCACTCGCCTGATTGCCCTTGGCGTCCCCTTCGCACTTCTTGAGGAAACTCGACCGGGCGGCGCCGGCCAGCTTTTTCTGGTCCGCCGTCGCTTCGCACGCGCTGCCGGCCCCTTGCGAGTCGGCCTGACATTTCTTCATGAAACTGGTCTTGGCTGCGCCAGCCAGCTTTTTCTCAGCGGCCATCGCCTCGCAGTTGTCCGCAGCGTAAACCGGGGAAAAGGCTAAACCGGCAAGCAATGCAGTAATCATGATCTTCATCGTGGATCCCCTATTCTGGAAATGGTTACAGGCGACCAACTATCTGGCAATCAGACGTCGTCGTCAAGCATCATGCGCTGCTGCCGATCGACGAAATCCTGCATGCTGTCGATCCCGCGCAGTTGCAGAATGGTGTTGCGTACCGCCGCCTCGAGCAGCACCGCCAGGTTGCGGCCGGCCGCAACCGGAATCACCACCTTGCGTACCGGCACGCCCAGGACCTCTTGCGTCTGGGCATCGAGTGGCAGACGGGGCGCATCGGCGCCGGCTGCCGACTTCTGAAGATTGACGATCAGTTTCAGTTTCATTTTGCGCCGCGACGCGGTCTCGCCGAAGATCGTCCGGATATTGAGCAGACCGAGGCCGCGCACTTCGAGAAAATCGCGCAGCATGCCGGGACAGCGCCCCTCGACGGTCGCCGGGGCAATGCGGCCCATCTCGACGACATCGTCGGCAACCAGGCCATGGCCCCGGGAAATCAGTTCGAGCGCCAGCTCGGACTTGCCGACACCCGAGTCGCCGGTGATCAGAACACCCATGCCGAGGACGTCCATGAACACGCCATGGAGGTTTACCGTTTCGGCAAGGCGCGCCGAAAGGTAAATCCGCAGCAGTTCGATCACTGCCGAGCAATGCTTGGGCGACAGGATCAGCGGCGTATCCGATGCCTTGCAGGCTTCCAGCAGCGCATCGGGCGGCGTCAGTCCGTCGGCGACGATGACCGCCGGCGGCTCGGCCTGCAGCAACTCGCGAAACTGGTGCGTGAAACGACGCTCGCCGATGCGCATAGCCCAGTCGTATTCGGCCCGCCCCATGACCTGCATGCGCTCGGGATGAATGACATTGATGTGGCCGACCACATCGGCGCCATAGTTGCTGGAACCCTTGATTTCAATGCGGCGATCGATGCGCTGACCGGCCACCCAGTTGAGCAGCAACTTTTCGCGATTGTCTTCGTAAAGCTGGTTCAGACTGATGTGGCCTGCCACGGGACGATCTAGGCCTGGAAGAGGGCGACGATGGCAGCCGCATCCGGCGCCGCCAACAGTTTGTCGCGAAATGACCGCTCGGAAAAACGCTGGGCGAGTTCGGACAGAATCTGCAGATGTTCCTCGGTCGCCTGTTCCGGCACCAGCAGGATAAACAGCAGATTGACCGGACGTCCGTCCGGCGAATCGAAGGGCACGGGTGTCGCGAGGCGCAGAAATGCCCCGGCGGCATGCTTGATGCCCTTGATCCTGCCATGCGGAATTGCGATCCCCTGGCCAAGGCCGGTGGAACCGAGTTTTTCGCGGGCAAACAGGCTGTCGAAAACTATGGAGCGGGCCAGCCCGAGATGGCTTTCGAAGAGCATGCCGGCTTGCTCGAAGACCCGCTTCTTGCTGCTGGCGTCGAAATCGAGGAGCACCTGCGATGCCGACAGGAGATTGTTCAGAGGATTCATGGGAAGCACAAAACAAAGGCTGCGGCGGGGTCGCGCCGCAGCCGTTCAGCGATCAGCCAGCCACTTGGTGGGTGGGCTTGTCGCCCCGATGGTGGTCCTGGACCTTTTGCTTGTATTTCTGGACCTGACGGTCCAGTTTGTCAAACATCGCGTCGATGGCAGCGTAGAGATCGTCGCCGGATTCCTCGACATGCATGTCCTTGCCGGGCACATGCACCGTCACTTCAGCCTTCTGCTTTAGTTTCTCGACGGACAGAACCACGTTGACGCCCGTAACCTTGTCAAAATGGCGAACCACGGGATCCAGCTTGTTCTCGACGTACACTCGCAATGCCGGCGTAACTTCAATGTGATGACCAGCGATCTGCAGATTCATTATTTCTCCTCTCACTACAGGGTCTTGCGTAAATTGACCGGCGGGATGTTGAGCGACTCGCGGTATTTTGCCACCGTGCGTCGGGCTACAACAATTCCCTGCTGGCCTAGTATTTCGGATAATTGGCTATCCGACAAGGGCTTCTTGCCATCTTCGGCCCCGATCAGCTGCTTGATCAGCGCGCGAATGGCGGTGGCAGAGCAGGCGCCGCCGGAATCGGTGGACACATGGCTGCCGAAAAAATATTTCAGTTCGAAGATGCCACGCGGCGTCGCCATGTACTTCTGGCTGGTAACGCGCGACACGGTGGACTCGTGAAGACCGAGGATGTCGGCAATTTCGCGCAGAACCAGCGGGCGCATCGCCACTTCGCCGTGCTCGAAGAACTGGCGCTGGCGATCGACAATGGCTTGCGTCACCCGGTGTATCGTCTCGAAGCGCTGCTGCACATTCTTGATCAGCCAGCGCGCCTCCTGCAACTGGCCACTCAGCTTGCCATTGCCGCGGCGCTGCTGCGCCAGCACTTCGGCGTAGAGCCGATTGACGCGCAACCGCGGATAGGCATCGGGATTGATGTAGGCGGTCCACTTGCCCTTGAGCTTCTTGACGATCACGTCAGGCGTTATGTAGCGCGCCTCGAGCTGCGAAAAGCGCGCGCCGGGGCGCGGGTCGAGCGTGACGATCAGCGCATGCGCAGCCTTCAGGGCGTCGTCATCGCAGCCGGTGAAGCGCTTGATCTTGACGAAGTCGCGGGCAGCCAGCAGTTCGAGATGTTTTTCGACGATCAGCAGCGCCAGTCGATTCTCCGCGCAATCCGGCATCGACCGGAGTTGCAGGGCCAGGCACTCCTGGGGACGGCGGGCGCCGATACCGGTCGGATCGAAGCTCTGGATGTGGCGGAGCGCGATTTCCAGCTCTTCGAGTTCGATCTCGTATTCCGGGGGAAGCGTTTCCAGAAGCTCGGCCAGCGGCGTCGACAGATAGCCGTCCTCGTCGAGCGCCTCGATCAGGAAGACGACGAGACTGCGGTCCCGCCCCGACAACTGGGTCATGCCGAGTTGCCAGGTCAGGTGCTCGCGCAGCGACGGCGTGCTGGCATGGATGTCCTGCGAATCGCTGTCGTCGTCCTCGTCGCGCCCGGCGCCGGTAAAGGTTCCGGCATCGGCGCTCCAGCGGTCGTCGTCGACGTCGGAAGGCGTGGCCGGAACTGCCTGCTCGCGGTCGTCCCGCGCGTCGCGCTCTTCGCGTTCATCATGATCGGCGCGTTCGACCGCGTCGCTGCGCGGTGCATCGAACTGCTGGGCTGCCGCGAATGACTCCGCGGCGCCATCGTCATCACGCTCCAGTATCGGGTTCTCGAGCAGGTAGTTCTCGATTTCCTGCTGCATCTCGACCGTCGACAGCTGCAGGAGCTTGATCGACTGCTGCAACTGGGGTGTCAGCGCCAGATGCTGGGAGAGTTTTAGCTGGAGTGCCGGTTTCATTTATCGGGTCTGATGCGCAATCCGCTGATCAGAGCTTGAAGTGTTCGCCAAGATATACCTTGCGCACGCTTTCGTTCGCGACGATTTCAGCAGAACTCCCGGCAGCCAGCACGTGTCCGGCGCTGATGATGTAGGCGTGATCGCAGATACCGAGTGTTTCGCGCACATTGTGATCGGTGATCAGCACGCCGATTCGCCGCTCCTTGAGGAAGCGGATGATCTTCTGGATTTCCAGCACGGCGATCGGGTCGACCCCGGCAAACGGCTCGTCGAGCAGGATGAAGCGCGG
>JBFZCS010000104.1:0-6214 GCA_041307825.1 Azonexaceae bacterium | reverse complement strand
CGATGGAGTTCGATATTGCCGGAAATACCGGCGAAATCTACGTGATGGACAAAGAAGGAAAAGAGTTGATTTTTCGTCGCTTGGCCGTTCTGGCCGCGCATTGAGTCCGCAAATCAACGGGAACCGCTAGGGTTGTGCTGATCCAAAGCTGAGCACGGGTTTCCCGCGAACTATTGCGGTCGACCCCGAAAAACGCCCCAAAATGAATCGTCTCCCGCAGGTTTTCAGAGCAGCCGGGTTAGGGCAAAAATTGCCAGCAACAGGAAAAAGACACCGCTGATCCGGTGTATCCATTTCAGTGGCAGTCGGTTGAGCAACTTGCGGCCGGCAAGGACGCCGAGTATCGAGGTCAATGCGAGGGCGGCGGTCGCCCCTGCCCACACCGCTGAGGGTTCGCTGGTACTGCCGAGGCCGGCGACGGCGATTTGCGTCTTGTCGCCAAATTCGGCCAGGAAGATCAGCAGGAAAGTGGTGGCGACAATTCCGTGTCCGGGCTTTTCCTCGATCTCGTCGTTCTCATCGTCTTCGGTGTAGCGCAGCGCGCTGATGCCGAAACCGGCGAATAGCGCGGCCACGGCGAGCGTCACCAGCCATTCTGGAAGCCAGGCGGCAACGGCGGCGCCAAACAGTACCGCCAGCAGGTTGAGAACGGCAAACGCCGCAGTCGCGCCGATGACGACCGGCAGGCCGCGATGGCGCGCCGCCAGGGTCATGCAGACCAGTTGGCTCTTGTCGCCGATTTCGGCAAAGGCGACGAGGAGGAAGGTCGTTCCGGCCGCGCTCAGCCACTGGCCGGAAAGCCATGATGCGAGGTCAGGCATTGGGAGGTGAGGTCAGGCCTTGGGGTTCTTGTCCCGGTTCGGGCAGCCGGCTTTCGTGCAATGGGCGTAGAGATACAGCGCGTGTTCCTGGATGGCGAATCCGCGTTCGGCGGCGATGCGATTCTGCCGGCGCTCGATTTCCGCGTCGTAGAATTCCTCGACGCGGCCGCAATCGATGCAGACCAGATGGTCGTGGTGGCTGCCGCGGTTGATCTCGAAGACGGCCTTGCCGGACTCGAAGAAATGACGCTCCAGCAATCCGGCCTGCTCGAACTGGGTCAGCACCCGATAAACCGTGGCGAGGCCGATGTCCATGTTCTCGGCGATCAGCATCCGGTACACATCCTCGGCCGTCATGTGGCGCACGCTGCTTTTTTCGAACAGTTCGAGAATCTTGAGGCGCGGGAAAGTGGCCTTCAGCCCCATGTTCTTGAGGCTTTGCGGGTCGCTCATTGATTTTGCTTCCGTTAGGTGGTCGGGGGCGGAGACAGCATGATTTCAGGTATCATATACCGCTTCAAAAGTGTTTGAGAAACTTCGGATTTCCGTATGTTCCGTTCCCGCTTGCTTATTCTCGGTGCTGTCTGCTCGCTGCTTGCGGCGTGCAGCAGTTTCAACGCGTACAAGATCGACATCCAGCAGGGCAACGTGCTGACCCAGGAAATGGTCGCCCAGCTCAAGCCGGGGCAGACACGCGAACAGGTGCGTTACATCCTTGGTACGCCACTGCTCGCCGATATTTTCCATCAGCAGCGCTGGGATTATGTCTATAGCTACCGGAACGGCCGGACCGGTCAAGTGGAGAAGCGTCAGTTCTCGGTTTATTTCGACAAGGACAACCGCCTCGAGAGGGCGACGGGCGATGTCGAGGTCGCCGATCTTGATGAGCTGGCGGCGCCGAAGACAAATACCCGACTGGTCGATTTCGGTACCCTGCCTGCCGACGGGTCGCCGATGCCGGCGCCCGAGGGGCCGGGATTCTTTCAGGGCCTGATGAATTCGGTCGGATTTTGATCATGAACAGGACGCGAGTCGGTATCGTGGGCGCTGGCGGGCGCATGGGGCGCATGCTTCTGGAGGCCGCCCTCAAGGATGAAGGCATCGCTCTCGGTGGCGCGTTCGACGTGCCCGGCAGCCCGGCGATCGGCCAGACTGTCGAGCAATTGACTGGCCTGGCGAGCGAGATCAGGGTCGCCGACGATTTGGCGGCCGGCCTTTCCGGTATCGATTGCCTGATTGATTTCACGCGGCCGCAGGGTACGCTCGGGCACCTCGAACTCTGCCGCAAGGCCGGCGTGGCGATGGTGATCGGAACCACCGGTTTCGAGGCCGAGGGCAAGGACAGGATTTCCCTAGTGGCGCACGACATTCCGGTCGTCTTCGCGCCGAATATGGCGGTCGGGGTCAACCTGGTGTTCAAGCTGCTGGATACGGCCGCGCGGATATTGAACCAGGGTTACGATATCGAGATCGTCGAGGCGCACCACCGGATGAAGGTCGATGCACCCTCCGGCACCGCGTTGCGCATGGGCGAAGTGGTCGCCGGCGCGCTCGGCAGGGATCTCAAGGAATGCGCGGTCTATGGCCGCGAAGGCGTCACCGGCGAGCGCGACCCGTCGACCATCGGCTTTGCCACGGTGCGCGGCGGCGATGTGGTCGGCGATCACACGGTCATGTTCTGCGGGATCGGCGAGCGCGTCGAGATCACCCACAAGGCGGGCAGTCGCATGCCTTATGCGCTGGGCAGCATGCGCGCCGCACGCTTCCTTGCCGGCCGCAAGAACGGCCTGTTCGACATGCAGGACGTGCTCGGCCTGCGCTGATTTTTTCCGGCTCTGGCCGGATAGTCTGCGGGGCCGGTTTCAGGTTTTCGAGAGCCCTTGTGGCGCCTCCGGATTTGCCTGAGGGGTGGTTTCCGGCTAAAATGGAAAGGTTAAAAAGCACAAGCGGGGAGGCGCAAGCCTTCCCGCTTGGCACATGAATAAGCAGAAACCTCCAGGAGAGCCGGTCGTGTCATTACTGCCCTCAACCATTCCCGCCATTCTCGCCCTCGCCGACGGAACGGTATTCAAAGGGCATTCCATCGGTGCAGATGGTGTGACCAGCGGCGAAGTCGTTTTCAACACCGCCATGTCCGGCTATCAGGAAATCCTTACCGATCCTTCCTATTGCCGCCAAATCGTCACGCTGACCTACCCGCATATCGGCAACACCGGTTGCAATGCAGAAGACTTCGAATCAAATGCCAATTATGCCGCCGGTCTGGTCATTCGTGACCTGCCGCTGGTCGCTTCCAATTGGCGGACTCAGGACGACCTGTCGTCCTATCTGAAAAAACATGGCATCGTTGCCATTGCCGGTATCGATACACGCAAGCTGACTCGCATCCTGCGGGAAAAGGGCGCCCAGGCTGGTTGCATTCTGGCGGGCGATTCTGATGAGTCGAAGGCGCTGGCCATGGCTCGGGCATTCCCCGGCCTGAATGGCATGGATCTGGCCAAGGTGGTTTCCGCCAAGGAAGGCTATGCCTGGAGCGAAGGCGAATGGACGCTGACCGGCTACGAGCAAGGCCCGGCCCCGCGTTTCCATGTGGTCGCCTATGATTTTGGTGTCAAGAAAAATATCCTGCGCATGCTGGCCCAGCGTGGCGTCAAGCTGACCGTTGTGCCGGCGCAAACCCCGGCTGCTGATGTTCTGGCGATGAAGCCGGACGGTGTTTTCCTGTCCAATGGTCCCGGTGACCCTGAGCCTTGTGATTACGCGATTGCTGCAATTCGTGAGTTCCTTGATCAGGGTATTCCGACCTTTGGCATCTGCCTCGGTCATCAATTGCTGGCTCTGGCTTCCGGTGCCAAGACCTTGAAGATGAAATTTGGTCACCACGGCGCCAACCATCCGGTCAAGGATATGGATACCGGTCAGGTACTGATCACCAGCCAGAACCATGGTTTTGCGGTCGACGGCGATTCCCTGCCGAAAAACCTGCGTACTACCCACGTTTCGTTGTTCGACGGTTCCCTGCAAGGCATCGCTCGCACCGACGTGCCGGCCTTTTCCTTCCAGGGGCATCCGGAAGCCAGTCCGGGTCCGCATGATGTGGCCTACCTGTTTGACCGCTTCCTCGGCACCATGACGCGTGGCGTTGCCGCGCTGCAGCCGGCGAAATAAGGCGAGAGTAAAGAAATGCCGAAACGTACAGATATAAAAAGTGTTTTGATTATTGGCGCTGGCCCGATCATCATCGGTCAGGCCTGCGAATTCGACTATTCCGGCGCGCAAGCCTGCAAGGCCCTGCGCGAAGAGGGTTACAAGGTCATCCTGGTGAACTCCAATCCGGCGACGATCATGACCGACCCGGAAATGGCCGATGTGACCTACATCGAGCCGATCACCTGGCAGGTCGTGGCCAAGATCATCGAGAAGGAGCGCCCGGATGCGCTGCTGCCGACCATGGGTGGGCAGACTGCGCTGAACTGTGCGCTCGACCTTGATCGCGAAGGCGTGCTCGCCAAGTTCAAGGTCGAACTGATCGGGGCTTCCAAGGAAGCCATCGACAAGGCCGAGGATCGCCAGAAGTTCAAGGACGCGATGACCAAGATCGGTCTTGGTTCCGCCAAGTCGGCCACTGCCCACAGCATGGAAGAGGCCTACCAGGTTCAGGCCGCGATCGGTTTCCCGACCATCATCCGCCCGTCATTCACGCTCGGCGGTTCCGGTGGCGGCATCGCCTACAACATGGAAGAGTTCGAGACCATCTGCAAGCGCGGTCTCGAAGCCTCGCCGACCAGCGAACTGCTGATCGAGGAATCCATGCTTGGCTGGAAAGAGTACGAGATGGAAGTGGTCCGCGACAAGGCGGACAACTGCATCATCGTCTGCTCGATTGAAAACCTCGATCCGATGGGCGTGCACACCGGCGACTCGATCACTGTCGCGCCGGCGCAGACTTTGACCGACAAGGAATACCAGATCCTGCGCAACGCCTCGATCGCCGTGTTGCGCGAGATCGGCGTCGATACCGGCGGTTCCAACGTCCAGTTCTCGATCAACCCGAAGGACGGGCGGATGATCGTCATCGAGATGAATCCGCGTGTCTCGCGTTCCTCGGCGCTGGCCTCCAAGGCGACCGGCTTCCCGATCGCCAAGATTGCCGCCAAGCTGTCGGTCGGCTACACGCTCGACGAGTTGTCGAACGACATTACCGGCGGCAAGACGCCGGCGTCGTTCGAGCCGTCGATCGACTACGTCGTCACCAAGGTGCCGCGTTTCGCCTTCGAGAAGTTTCCGCAGGCCGACAATACGCTGACCACGCAAATGAAGTCGGTGGGCGAAGTGATGGCCATCGGTCGCACTTTCCAGGAGTCGCTGCAAAAGGCTTTGCGCGGCCTGGAGGTCGGGGTTGACGGCTTCAACCTGAAGTCGGTCGATCCGGAAACCATTGACGAGCTACTGGCCCGGCCGACGCCGGATCGCCTGTGGTACGTGGCTGACGCCTTCGGTGTCGGCATGTCGGTCGAGAAAGTGTTCGATCTGACCAAGATCGATCCGTGGTTCCTGGTCCAGATCAAGGAGATCGTCGATCTCGAACTGGCTGTCGAAAAACGCAAATTTTTGACGTTGACCGCGGAAGAAGTGCGCTATCTGAAGCGCAAGGGCTTTGCCGACCGTCGTCTGGCTTACCTGCTGAAGACCACTGAAAGCGAATTTCGCAACCGTCGTCATGCGCTGGGCGTACGTCCGGTTTACAAGCGCGTCGATACCTGCGCTGCCGAATTTTCGACCGGCACCGCCTACATGTACTCGACTTACGAGGACGAGTGCGAGGCCAATCCGACCGACAAGAAGAAGATCATGGTGTTGGGGGGCGGTCCGAACCGCATCGGCCAGGGCATCGAATTCGACTACTGCTGCGTGCATGCCGCCATGGCGATGCGCGAAGACGGTTACGAAACGATCATGGTCAATTGCAATCCGGAAACCGTGTCCACCGACTACGACACCTCGGATCGCCTGTACTTCGAGCCGCTGACGCTGGAAGACGTGCTGGAAATCGTCGCCATCGAAAAGCCGGTCGGCGTCATCGTCCAGTATGGCGGCCAGACGCCGCTCAAGTTGGCACTGGCGCTCGAAGCCAACGGTGTGCCGATCATTGGCACCAGCCCGGAATCGATTGACGTTGCTGAAGACCGTGAACGCTTCCAGAAGCTGCTGCACGAACTCGGCCTCAAGCAGCCGCCGAATCGCACGGCGCGCACCGAAGAAGATGCGCTGCGCCTGGCGCAGGAAATCGGCTATCCGCTGGTCGTCCGCCCGTCCTATGTGCTGGGTGGCCGGGCCATGGAAATCGTCCATGAGCAGAAAGACCTTGAGCGCTACATGCGTGAAGCGGTCAA
>JBFZCS010000103.1:0-3182 GCA_041307825.1 Azonexaceae bacterium | reverse complement strand
CATCCGGCTTGCGCCGGATGGCCTGCGGAATGGCGCGCTGGTCAGCCCTTCTTACCCGGGAAGAAGTGGGCGTAGGCCATGCGCATGTTGACCGAGTAGTCACTTTGCCACAGCGCGGCGCGCTGGGCGAAGGCGCGCTGCGAATCGAGTACCTTCTTGAACAGCGAATTCTCGGCCGACTTCTTGGCAATGACCTTGTCCCACGCCGCCAGCTGCGCCTGCAGTACCGCGTCCGGCGTCTTGAAGAACTTGACGCCCTGCTTCTCTCGCATTTCCTGGTAGTCCTTGGAGTAGCGATCGATCGCCTTCCAGCTCATGTCGGCCGAGGCCGCTTCGACGGCATGGTCGATGATGGCCTTGAGGTCCTTCGATAGCGTTTCGTACTTCTTCTTGTTGAACAGCACCTCGAACTGCTCCGACGACTGGTGGAAACTCTGCAGCATGCAGGTCTTAGAAACGTCGGGGAAGCCGAGCAGGCGGTCGGAACTGGCGTTGTTGAACTCGGCGGCGTCGATGAGGCCGCGGTCCAACGCCGGCACGATCTCGCCGCCGGGGAGCGGGTTGACCGCGGCACCGAGCTCCGTGAACACGTCGACAGCGAGGCCGACGGTGCGGAACTTGAGGCCCTTGATATCCTCGACCTTGACGATAGGTTTCTTGAACCAGCCGAGCGGTTGCGTCGGCATCGGTCCGTAGGGGAAGGACACCACGTCCATGTTGAGGCTATTGTAGATCTCGGCCAGCAGTTCCTTGCCGCCGCCGTAGTAGTGCCAGGCGAGTACCATGTTCGGGTCCATACCGAAGGCCGGGCCGGAGCCCCACAGCGCCACCGCCGAGTTCTTGCCGTACCAGTAGGCATTGACACCGTGGCCGCCATCGAGTGTGCCCTTCGACACTGCGTCGAGCAGGTCGAAGGCCTTGACCACCGCGCCGGCAGGCAGCACCTCGATCTTGAGGCGGCCGCCGCTCATGTCGTTGACGCGGCGGGCGAAGTCCTGCGCGTATTCGTGGAAGATGTCCTTGGCCGGCCAGGTCGACTGCCAGCGCATGGTGATCGGCGACTGCGCGACGGCAATCATCGGGAAGCCCGCTGCGGCGGCGCCGGCAGTGCCGACTGCTGCAGTGGTCAGGAACTTGCGCCGGGAAGCTTTTTCCGGCGCGGCTTGCTTGGCTTTTTTGACTTCGGTCTTCATTTGGTGTCTCCTCAAGTTGTCAGGAACTACATCGTCGTTGCTGCTTCCTCCAATCGCCTCCGCCCGAAAGAGCGCGCAGGCGTTTGATCTTCATTCAATTGACAGGCTAATCATCGTAGCATCTTAACGCGGTTCAGCAGGAGCCGAGCTAGCTCCTGCAAAGTCGCCACCACCTGCTCCCGCTTGTCCGGGGTGAGGCTGCCCTTGAGCATGCTGACCGCGACTGCCGCCAAAGCGTTTCCGGTTTCGGGATCGACAATCGGCACGCCGATGCAGCACATGCCCTCTCGCGTCTCCTCGTCATCGGTGGCGTAGCCCTGTGAGCGCACCTGCCGAAGTTGATCGAGCAGGGGGGCGACAGTGCCGCAGCTATTGGGCGTCAGTTGCGGCAGCGGCTTGCCGCGGCGAAACAGACCGCGTACCTCCTGGTCGCTCAGGGGACTGATCAGCGCCTTACCGGTCGCCGTGCAACTCACGGGCAGGCGCATGCCGATGCGATAGGTGATGCCTAACGGGCGGTCGCCGTTGCGGCAGGCGACATAGACCACTTCGTCGCCATCGCGGACCGCGAGCACTGCGCCATCTTCGTCGAGGACTTTCAAGGTGTCGATCGCCTGGTCGAATTCACGAGTCAGGTCAGTGCGGGCGAGGTAAGCGTGCGCCAGGTCGACGACATGTGCGCCCAGGTGATAGGTGTTGTCCTCATAACGGGTCAGCAGGCCGGCTTGGGTCAGGCTGGTGCACAGGCTCAAGGTCGAGCTCTTGGGAAGTTCGAGGTGTGCGGCGATTTCGGCGAGCGAGAGTGCGTCGCGTGTCGCGGCGACCGCGTCGAGCAGGCGCGTGGCCTTGAGTACCGATGGCACTACCGCTTTCGGCAAGTCACGCGTCTTTACCGACACCAAGCCGAGTTCCTCGCTGTCTTGACCATGCTTGCGATTGACACCTCGAAAGAGACGGCCCATCATAAATCACATTCAGAATAAAGCACAACATTCAAATATATGAACAATATCTGTTGCCTGGAGCACTTCATCAACGGCCGTCAGGTCCATGACGCAAACCAGCGTCTGGCTGATATGTTCAATCCGGCGACCGGCGCCGTTGCGGCGCGTGTCCCGCTGGCGAGTGCGGATACGACCCGCGAGGCCATTGCCGCAGCGCAGGTGGCACTCCCCGGTTGGGCCAATACGCCGCCGTTGCGCCGCGCGCGCGTCCTGTTCAAGTTCCGCGAGCTTCTCGAGCGGCACATGGATGAACTGGCGGCGATCATTACTGCCGAGCACGGCAAGGTGCTGGCCGACGCCAAGGGCGAAATCATCCGCGGCATGGAGGTCGTCGAATTCGCCTGCGGCATCCCGCATCTGCTCAAGGGCGAGTTCTCCGAGGAGATCGGTGGCGGTATCGACAGTTGGTCGCTGCGCCAGCCGGTCGGCGTCTGCGCCGGCATCACGCCGTTCAATTTCCCGGTCATGGTGCCGATGTGGATGTTTCCCGTCGCCCTGGCCTGCGGCAACACCTTCATCCTGAAGCCCTCGGAGCGCGATCCGTCGGCCAGCCTGTTCATGGCCAACCTGCTGGCGCAGGCGGGCCTGCCCAAAGGCGTTTTCAATGTCATCCACGGCGACAAGGAAGCCGTCGACACCCTGCTTACCGATCGACGCGTGGCGGCGGTCAGTTTCGTCGGGTCGACGCCGATTGCCGAATACATCTATGCGACGGGAACGGCGCACGGCAAGCGGGTGCAGGCGCTTGGCGGCGCCAAGAACCACATGGTGGTGATGCCGGATGCCGACCTCGGGCAGGCGGTTGACGCGCTGATCGGCGCCGCCTACGGCTCGGCTGGCGAGCGCTGCATGGCGATCTCGGTGGCGGTGGCGGTCGGCGCGGTCGGCGACGAGCTGGTAGCGGCGCTGGCCAAACGGGTGCGCACGCTCAAGGTCGGACCGGGTACGGAGCCGGCGATGGAAATGGGGCCGCTGGTGACGCGCC
>JBFZCS010000102.1:0-2911 GCA_041307825.1 Azonexaceae bacterium | reverse complement strand
CTTGCTCGCATCCATCTTGAAGACCGTCGGCATGGCGGGCGGCGGAATCTGACGCGGGTCGAGGCGGGAAACGCTCTTGACGGACCCCCAGCCGAGCTTGTCGTCACCCTTGCCGAGCGCTTCCAGGCGCGCCTCGCCATCCTTGCGCGCCAGCGCCTGCGCTTCCTGGCGCCGAAGCAGGGTCTCGATGCTGCCCTTGACGCTCTCGAACGGCTGCAAGGCGGCCGGCTTGTAGTCGACGATGCGGGCGGCGACCAGCGTGTTCGGCGCGATTTCGACGGCTTCGGTATTACGCCGGTTCTTCACCGAATCTTCGGAGAACACCGCGGCCAGCAATTTTTCATTGGCCAGCGGGCCATACGCCGGATTGGCCTGACGCCCGAGCCATTCGGACTGCTTGACGACAAGGCCGAACTTCTCGGCTGCCGGCTTGAGGCTGTCGGCCTGTTCATAAACGATGTTGCTGAAAGCCTCGGCGGCTTCGGCAAACTTGCGCGACCCGGCAGACTTCTTCAGTTCCGCCTCGATTTCACCCCTGACCTCGGCCAGATCCTTGCCCTTGGCAGCATGGATGCCAGTCAACTTGATGATGTGAAAGCCGAAATCCGATTCGACGATACCCGAAATATCGCCCTCCTTGAGGGCGAAGGTGGCGTCCTCGAAGGGCTTGACCATCATGCCTGCGCCAAAGAAGCCGAGATCGCCCCCCTTGGCGGCCGAACCCGGATCGTCGGAATTTTTCCGGGCGAGATCGGCGAAGGCCGCCGGATTCTTGCGGACCTCCTTCAGCACTTCCTCGGCCTTGGCCCGCGCCTTGTCCTTGCCGAGCTTTTCGAAGCCGATCAGGATATGGCTGGCGCGGCGCTCTTCCGCCTGCTGGTAGCGATCCTTGTGGCCGTCGTACCACGCCTTGACTTCGGCATCGGAAATCGCCAGCGAAGCGGCGATGGCGTCCATCGACATGACGACAAATTCAACCTTGGCCTGCTCCGGCATCTCGAACTGCTTGCTGTTCTCATCGTAGAACTTCCTGACCGCGCCATCGGCCAGCTTGACCTTGTCGAGATAGGCGTCGAGGGCCAGGCGGAATTCCTGAATGTCGCGCGTCTCGGTCTGCATGGCCAGGATGCGGTCGCTTACCGTGCGCGGCATGACGCCCGACTGGCTGACAGCGGTAGCAAGTTGCTGCAGGGTCAGATCCTGGCGCAGGCGGGCCTCGAAACCGGCCGGCGACATACCCTGAGCCTGCAATGCCGCAGCGTAACGTTCCGGCGAGAACTTGCCATCGACCTTGAAGGCGTCGATCGTGCCGATCGTGCGCCGGATGGCGTCGTCGCTGGCGAACAGGCCTTTCTTGTTGGCTTCCAGGAGCAGCAGTTGCTGGTCGACAAGATCATCGAGGATAGCCTGGCGTGCTTCTGGCGTATCCAGCATCTTGGCATCGAATTGCGCCCCCATCTGCCCGCGCAGACGGTCCTGCTGTTCCCGCATCGCCTGCTGGAACTGCTGCTGCGTGACCTTGACATCGCCAATCCTGGCCACGTCGTCTCCGGTACCCGCGTTGCGGACGTAGGACTCCACGCCGAAAAAGGCAAATGGCAGGGTAATCAGCACCAGAAAAATCTGGACAATCTTTTTGTTGTTGCGAACTGCATCAAACATGAGCGGAAAAACCCTTCGGATACGTTCAAAACGGCGAACGGCGGTTCACCAAAAGCCGCAATGATACCGTAGTTTCGTCGCCCTTCATTTGCTCGCGGGCGTGTTCGAAAACGATGCCTGCCCGATCAGTTGCCCGAGCCGCCGGATCGCGTCGTCAGTCTCCGGCGCCTGCGGGTTTCTGCAGTTCTTCGAGATCGACCAGGCGGTTGCGCACTTCGACTACTTACTCGAGCGCCTGCGCGGCCAGCAAATCCCGCCCGAGTTTCAGGTCATGGTGAACCACATGGGTTTCGAAACAGCGATCCATGAACACCATGAGCGCCGGAATATTGCATTCACCGCTATTGAGCTCGTTGATCTTGGCCCGGATGAAGGCGCCGATTCGTGCATGTTCTCGCGCATGATCGGCGAACGGAATGGCGTGAGTCCGGGCTGACTCTTCCTCCCACAAGAAGTGCTGATCGAGCCCTTCCGCAAGACGCGAAAGCATGGCCATACCATCGCCTTGGCCATCCGTCGCAGCGAGCAACGCATCCTTGACCTGCTGAATTTCGTGGAACAAACGGTCATGCTGACCGTCCATCTCGGCAACGCCGGTCAGTAAGCCAGTCGGAACGAGAATTGCGCTCATGCCACCTCCTTCAGACCATGCCGCAGGAAATCCTCAATCGAACAAGCCGGGCTGCAATGGTCTCAGGTTGTCCTGCTTTACGGTGAAGCGGACCGGCACGCCATGCCTCCCGATAGCCTCGACGACCATCCGTCCGGCAACGGCCTCGGCAATAATCCGGACGTTACGCGCTGCACTCCGGTTTCTGCCGACATAGGCAGCAACACTACCGGCACGCGGCAACCAGGAGGATTTGGCTCGGGCCATGGACCTTCCGCTTTCCGTACGATAACGAAGACAAAGACTAACCCCGCTCCGGAAAAATACGAATACTGTACATTTATACAGTTATCGGATAATCTTTATTCGTGGTCGAGAAGTCATTGCAGAAACACGTTGTTGCCGCGAACAAGGAGCCGCTGACATGAAATATATCCAGAAATGGTTTGAACTGATGGCCGGCATATCCCGGGAAGAAATAGCGCGCGAGGAACTCGCCCGGGAAATATTCGCCGGGATCGTTCCTGACATGCAAGCGCTGCAGAAGCCTGCATGCTGGCGGCGGCAACGCCGGGTTGGCGGCGCGCAATCCTGAATACGACTAATGCGGCCGCAGCCGCCTTTGTCTGTCCGCCGGTT
>JBFZCS010000101.1:0-6612 GCA_041307825.1 Azonexaceae bacterium | reverse complement strand
ACCAGACCTTGCCGCCTGACCGCAACCCGCGCGCCCGCGCCCTCGCCGAGTCCTGGAAGGAGGCCGACCCAGACCCCGCGGATCTGGTGAAAAAGGCGCTCTCCCTCTTTGCCGAAGAGAAGTTTTTCTACACGCTGCAACCGCCGCTGCTCGGCGAGCAGCCAGTCGATGATTTCCTGTTTAACACCCAGCGCGGCTTCTGCGAGCACTACGCCTCGGCTTTCGTCTTCCTGATGCGCGCCGCCGGCGTACCAGCCCGCGTCGTCACCGGCTACCAGGGCGGCGAGGCGAATCCGGTCGATGGTTTCGTCGTCGTCCGCCAGTCCGACGCCCACGCCTGGGCCGAGATCTGGCTCGCCGGGCGTGGCTGGACGCGCGTCGACCCGACCGCCGCCGTCTCCCCGGCCCGTGTCGAAGGCGGCATTGCGGCCGCCATGCCGGCCGGCGAACCGTTGCCGGCGCTGATCCGGTTACGCAGCGACTGGGTGCGCACCCTGCTCTTTCGCTGGGAGGCGGTCAACAACGCCTGGAACCAGTACGTTCTCGGCTACAACCCGCAACGCCAGCGCGAACTGCTGAGCCGTCTCGGCCTGCCCGACGCCGACTGGCGCAAGCTGGCCGCTGCGCTGGCCATCATCTGCGGCGCGCTCCTGCTCGCGGTCACCGCATGGACTCTCCACCAGCGGCCGCGCCTCGATCCGGCCGCCCGCCTGTGGCAAAAAGCCTTGCGCCGGCTGGCAAGAAGCAAAGTAAACTACGCGCCCTGGGAAACGCCACTGGCACTGCTGGAACGCATTGAAAGGGAGCATCCGGCGCTCGCGCCGGCATTTCGCGAGGTGGTTGCCGCCTACCTGCAGGCGCGCTACAGCAGTATTCCCGACGACCTGAAAAATTTGCGCGGCGCCCTCGCGCGCCTGCCCTGACGGAGAAACGACTTGAAACACGCCCTCGGCGCCCTGCTACTCGCCGCCAGCGCCTGCCTGAGCCATGCCGCACCGGCGCCGGCCAGTTTCGCCAGCGACCCTGCCGTCATCGAATTTGCCCGCGACCTGGAACAGCGCCATGGCTTCGATGCGGACGAGCTGCTGCTTCAGTTCGGCAAGCTGCGGCCCAACGACAAGGTGCTGCAACTTATCCGGCCGCCGGTGTCGCCGATCCAGCGTTCGTGGGAACGCTACCGGCCGCGCTTCCTCAACGAGCGGCGCATCGACGGCGGGGTCCGCTTCTGGCAGGAAAACCGGCTGGCGCTGGCCAAAGCTAGCGCCCTCTATGGCGTGCCGCCGGAGATCATCGTCGCCATCATCGGCGTCGAAACCGAGTACGGGGGCAACACCGGCAATTTCCGGGTACTCGAGGCGCTGGCGACGCTGGCCTTTCATTACCCGCGCCGCGCCGACTTCTTCCGTACGGAACTCGAGCAGTTCCTGTTGCTGGCGCGCGAGAACGGCTTCGACCCGGTCGACATGCGCGGTTCCTTCGCCGGCGCCATCGGCATTCCGCAGTTCATGCCGGGCAGCCAGCGACGCTACGCGGTGGACTTCGACGGCGACCAGCGCGTCGATCTCTCGAGCAGCATCGACGACGCCATCGGCAGCGTCGCACGCTTTCTCGAGCAGCATGGCTGGCAGGCCGGGCAGCCGATCGCCGTGCCGGCGCGCACACGCGACGAACCGGAGCGCAGCCTGATCGAGGCCGGCATCCAGCCGACACTGCTCGTCGCCGATCTGGCGCAGCAGGGAATCACCGCCGATGCCGACATGCAGGCCACGGTGACGCTGGTCGATCTGGTGTCGCCGGGCCGGCCGACGGAATACTGGCTCGGCTACAACAACTTCTACGTCATCACCCGCTACAACCGCTCGAGCTTTTACGCGATGTCGGTATACCAGCTCGCTGCCGCGATTCGCGAACGCCTACCGCCGACCTGAAGCGATGTGGAAAATGCGCGGCTAGAGCAGCGAGTCGCGCGATACGCCTCCGCGCTTGACGATCGTGCGCAGGCGGTCGAGCGCCTCGAGCTGAATCTGGCGCACCCGCTCGCGCGTCAGGCCAAGTTCGCTCGCCAGCGCTTCGAGCCGGGTGATATCGGCGCCATTCAGCCCGTAACGCCGCTCGATGATCTGCCGCTGGCGTTCCGAGAGTTGCCCCAGCCAGTCGTCGAGCAGCGCGCCCATTTCGCGGAACTGGAGCAAGGTTTCCGGATTGACCGCCGCCTCGTCGGCGATGGCATCACCGATCGTATGGTTGGGATCGATTTCCAGCGGCGCGTCAAGCGACGCAATGTGCTCGTTGAGATGCAGGATGCGCCGCACGTCGGCAACCGGGCGATCGATCAGCGCCGCCACGCGCTCGACCGAGGCGTCGCGGGTCGCCGCCGATTCGAGGTGACGAAAGGCGCGCAGAACCAGGTTGATTTCCTTGACCACATGAACCGGCAGCCGGATGGTACGCGACTGATTCATGATGCCGCGCTCGATGCTCTGGCGTATCCACCAGGTGGCATAGGTCGAAAAACGGAAACCGCGCTCGGGGTCGAATTTCTCCAGCGCGTGGATCAGGCCGAGATTGCCCTCTTCGACCAGGTCGAGGAGCGGGATGCCGCGATTCAGGTAATGCTTGGCGATATTCACAACCAGGCGCAGGTTGTGCTCGATCATTTTCTGGCGCGCCGCGAAATCACCGGCGCGCACCCGGCGCGTCGTCGCCAGTTCGTCGTCCGATGTCAGCAGCGGCTTGGCGCCGATTTCGTTCAGGTAAAGCTGGGTGACATCCTCGAGAAGTTCGAGTTCCGGAGTGACGGTTTCGGGTTCCGGGAGCGTTTCCGGATCGCCGTCGGCAGATGTCAGTTCGTCATCTTCCGGATCGTCATCCGCCCCGACGGTCATCGTTTGGGCAGGTAGACCAGAGGATCGATCGGCTTGCCCTGCTTGCGAATTTCGAAATGCAGCTTCACGATGTCGCTGTCGGTATTTCCCATTTCGGCGATTTTCTGCCCGCGGGTTACCTGCTGGCCTTCGCTGACCAGCATCTTGCGATTGTGCGCATAAGCCGAGAGGAACGTCGCGTTGTGCTTGACGATCAGAAGCTGGCCGAAGCCGCGAATTCCCGTGCCGACATAAACGACCTTGCCATCGGCCGCCGCCAGAACGGGATCGCCCGGCTTGCCGCCAATATCGACGCCCTTGTTGCCCATCTCGGTAAACGGCAGGATCACCTTGCCCGACGAGGGCCACTGCCATGCCACATCATCCGGACCCGCTGCAGCCGCCGGCTCAGATTCCGGCTTCGCTTCCGGCTTTACCTCGGGTTTCGGCTCGGGTTTCGGGTCGACCCTGGGGCCAGCCGTTGCGTCCGTGGTCGCGACAACCGGCGGCTTCGGGACCGTTTCCCCCGCACGGCTCAGGCGGGCATAGGCCTCGTCCGAATACGGCTCTTTGCCGCCGCGCGGCTCACGCTTCACACCGCTGGCGGAAGCTGCCGACGGCGCCCCGGCAGCGCTGCCGGGCCCGTCCAGCGGGCGGGATTCGACCGCCGGCACGGTAACCACCGGCTGGGCAACCACTGCCTCGCCCACCGCCGCAACCGGCGGCGCCACGCGCAGAACCTGACCTTCCTTGATCGAGTTGGCGTTGGTGACATTGTTCCAGGCAACGACATCCTTGTAGTCCTGCCCGTGCTCGAGGGCGATGCGGTAAAGCGTATCGCCCTTCTTGACCGTGTAATAACCCGGCCCGCCGGCGACGGGTGCCGCCGGCTTGGATGAGACGGAGCGGTCGACAGTCGGCGCCGGCGGTTGTGTCATGCAGCCGGCGATCAGGAGGGCGGAAACCGCCAGGGTAAATGCGCGAATCATTGCGTTCCTGCAAGAAGTGGGACAAAACGGACGGCGTCGAGACGCTTTTCGACAAAGCCCTGCGGCGTCCGTTCGATGAATGAAAGATACTGCTCCGACGTACCGACTGGCAAGACCAGCCGGCCGCCGGCTGCCAGTTGCTCAAGCAGCGCCGGCGGCACTTCGAGCCCGGCGGCAGCGACGATGATGCTGTCGAACGGCGCCGCCTCAGGCATCCCCAGCCGGCCGTCGCCATGCTTGAGGCGGACGTTGAACTGCTTGAGATGACGCATGTTTGCCTTGGCCTTTTCCAGCAATGGCGCCAGCCGTTCGATGGCGTAAACCTCGGGGGTGAGCTGCGCCAGGACCGCCGCCTGATAACCGCAACCGGCGCCCACTTCGAGCGTCTTGCCGAGCGTCGCCCGGCCGTTGAGCAACAGTTCGATCATCCGGGCGACGACGAAGGGCTGTGAAATCGTCTGCCCCATGCCCAGCGGCAGCGCCGTGTCTTCATAGGCGCGCGAGGCCAGCGCCTCCTCGACGAAGACATGGCGCGGAACGGCGGCCATGGCATTGAGCACGGCCTCGTTGCGGATGCCCATCTCGCGTAGGCGCTCGATCATGCGCGCGCGCGTCCGTTGCGAGGTCATCCCGATGCCATGCAGTCCGTTGGCGGTCATCGCATCCAGTTCGCAATCGCCGGCAGCTGCGACCGGTGCGTCAAATCGACCTGCAGGGGAGTAATGGAGACGCAGCCGCGCTCGACTGCATTGAAGTCCGTGCCCTCTCCGGCATCGGCGGCGGCACCGGCGGCGCCGACCCAATAGACGGTTTCGTTTCGCGGGGAGCGCATCCTGACCACCGGTTCGGCCTTGTGACGCCGCCCCAGCCGCGTTACTTCCGTACCGCAAAGGTTGGCATAGGGAATATCGGGAACATTCACGTTCAACAACACCGGCTCGCGAATCGGATCCCTGACGAAGCGTTCGACCAGTTCGCGTGCCACGCGGCCCGCCGTGGAATAGTTATTACCCTCGAAACTGGTCAGGGAAATTGCTATCGAGGGAATTCCCAATAAAAACCCTTCGGTCGCCGCGGCAACGGTTCCCGAATAAATGGTGTCATCACCCATATTGGCGCCATGATTAATGCCGGAAACAATAATGTCTGGCATGTAATCGAGCATTCCGGTAACCGCCAGATGGACGCAATCGGTCGGCGTGCCATTGACAAAATAAAATCCGCTGGCCGCCTGTTTCAAAAACAGGGGCCGGTCCAGGGTCAGGGAATTGCTGGCGCCGCTTCGATTCTGTTCCGGCGCAACGACGACAATTTCACCCATTCCTTCGAGCGCCTGGAAAAGCGCCTGAATACCGGGGGCAAAATAACCGTCGTCGTTGCTCAGGAGAATGCGCATGTCAGACCGCGAGAGATTCCATCTTGCCGCCCGCGGCGACCCATACGCCAACCCACTTCGGCTGACGGCCGCGACCCGTCCATTCCAGCGCCGCGTTTTCCGGATGGCGATATTTGACCTTTACTTTTCCGCTCGTCCCCTTGGCTTTGGTTTCCTTTGAAACCAGTTCCTCGAGCGCATATCCGCGCGCCTTGGCGAAAGCACGTACCTCATTCAGGATATTCACCTTTTCCTGAGCCTCGCGGCGCTTCAATTCGGCTGGAATCTGCTGCTGCAGGTCGCGCAACTGGACAGCGGTCAGTGAAGACAAATCCATGATTAACTCCTTTTATTAAATGGTGGAGACAATCTAATTTGTCTTATTAAGTTTATCAACCATTAATTCACGCTGAATTAAAAAACAGCAGCCAGCTATTCGAATGGCAGGTACCGTAATGAATACCTTTAACAATTCATGCCCGCACTGTCCGAACTTGACTATCCATTCAGCGCAACGTACAAATCACCGGAAACGCGGCCGAATCAGATTGTGACGTCTGCGAAATCCGAGGCATTGCACTTTACTACATCGGCGCGTGGAATGAAATTCCAGGTCCGGCAACGGTCGCCGCTCGGGATTGTTGCCAAATCGCCCCGGCGAGTCATGACCGGCATGAAACGGGAGATGAATATGTCGCTGGAAGCACGCCTGGAATGGCGCAGCCCGATGGCCGGACATGTGGACCGGCTGGTGATCAATCGCAGCGCGCTGCAGGCGGATGGCCGCTGGCTGGCCGCCGGCGAGGCGCTGAACTGCAGCGCGGAAGTCAGCCTCGACCCAACGCCATGGTGTCAGCCGGCCGGTCTGGCCCCGATCGAGATCGATCTGGGTGAATTCCGTCCGCGCGTCGAATTGGTCGCCGGACGTTTCTATCCGCGCCTCGCTTTCGGCAGGCTTCTCGGGAACGCCCGTGACGCAAGACCGGTGCGCCTGATCGCATGCGATCGGCAGACCAACCTATGGCGAATCGACCCGAACCACCCGCTGGCCGCCGATCCGGTGCGCATGTTCCTGCGCCAGACGCAGGATGCCGCTGCCCCTGGCATCCGTCTTGCCGAGTTGTTCGACGGACCGGGAATGCAGCGCTTGCCGGACGACCCTGCCGCCACCTATTTCCCGACCGGCGCCTTGCAGCGCGAGAACGCCGCCACCGACACCGATTTTTACGCCAGACCACGCCTGACAAAGCATCTCGATGCCCGTTGCCGTGCCGGGATTGCCGATCTGTACGGCCGCCTGCTGCAACCCGGCATGCGCGTGCTCGACCTGATGTCGAGCATCGCCAGCCATCTTCCCGAAACGCCTGCGGATCTTCAGGTTTCG
>JBFZCS010000100.1:0-3112 GCA_041307825.1 Azonexaceae bacterium | reverse complement strand
GCCAGCTGGTCGCGCAGATGCAGTCGATGAACGATCTGGCCCGGCTGTCGGGCGAGATCCGCAACCTCGCGCTGGAACTCACCCGCATTTCCAACGACCTGCGCCTGCTCGCTTCCGGCCCGCGCACCGGTCTGGGCGAAATCCGGCTGCCGCCGGTGCAGCCGGGCTCATCGATCATGCCCGGCAAGGTCAACCCGGTGATGTTCGAAATGCTCAACCAGGTGTGCTTCCAGGTGCTGGGACAGGACGCCGCCGTCTCCTACATGGTGCAGGCCGGACAGATGGAACTGAACGTGATGATGCCGGCCCTCGGCAGCGCGCTGTTCGATGCCATGGACTGGCTGACCAACGCGATGAATGCCGCCACCGAAAAGAATCTCAAGGGCATCGTCGTCAACCGCGAGCGCTGCGCCTACTTCATTCACCAGAGCGTCGCGCTCGCTACCCTGCTCAATACCCGGATCGGCTACAACCAGGCTGCAGAAGTCGCCAAGGAATCGGAGAAATCCGGCCGACCGGTACGGGACATCGTCGCAGAACGCGGATTGATGGATGCGGCCGACTTCGACGCGCTGGTGCTGCAGGCCGCGCACGGCATCGGCAGCGGGGGTGGCGGAGGCTAGGGCCTGTTCACCCTAGTTCAGCGCGCTGGCGAGCAGGCGGCGATATTTGCTGACCAGTTCACCGCCGCCCAGCAGATTGAAAACATCGAGCAGGGTCTTGCGGCCGATGTCGTCCTCAAAGCTGCGGTCGCGGCGAACGATCTCCAGCAGCTGCTCCATCGCCGGCTCGTAGTTGCTTGCGGCCACCCATAGCTTGGCCAGCTGCAGGCGTGCATCGAGGTCGTTTTCATCGGCCGCGATGCGCGCCTGCAACCCGGTCGCGTCGGCGCCGCTCGCGCCGAGGAACTGCAGTCGCGCCTTCAGCTGCGCCACCCGCGGATCGGCGTCGTCGCGCACGCTGGCGAGCAGGCGCGAGGCTTCGTCGGCTTCGCTGAGGTCGAGCATGATCTCGGCCGCGTCGAGGCGCACGCCGAGATGCCCGGGATCGAGGCGGGAGGCGTCGGCCAGCAGCTGCAGCGCACCCGACAGATCACCGGCCATGCGTTTTTCCGCCGCCCGGGCACGCACCTCTTCCGCCGGGCTGGGAATCAGGCGATCGAGGAAGGCGCGCACCTCGCCTTCCGGGATCGCCCCGGAAAACTCGTCGACCGGCTGCCCGTCGATGAACGCCTTGACGCTGGGAATGCCGCGCACTGCGTAGCGCGCAGCCAGCTCCTGGTTATCGTCGGAGTTGACCTTGGCGAGCAGGAACTTGCCGGCGTATTCGGCTGCGAGCTTTTCCAGGATCGGCTTCAGCGATTTGCACGGGCCACACCACGGCGCCCAGAAATCGACCACCACCGGGCGGCGGCTCGACTCC
This sequence comes from Azonexaceae bacterium, assembly GCA_041307825.1. Taxonomy (GTDB): domain Bacteria; phylum Pseudomonadota; class Gammaproteobacteria; order Burkholderiales; family Rhodocyclaceae; genus Azonexus. The sequence continues at coordinate 1,690 of JBFZCS010000100.1, read as the reverse complement.
TCGATGACGCTTTTCTGGAAATCGGCGAGGCCGACGTCAAGCGCGTGTTCGGACATGCTTTCTCCGTTCAGATCTGTTTGGCCAGCTCACTTGCCTTGCCGACGTAATTGCCCGGCGTCATCGCCTTCAGTCGGGCTTTCTCGTCGTGCGGACTGGCCAGCGTGTCGATGAAGGCGTGCAGGGTCTCTCGGGTCATGCCGGCTTTGCCGCGCGTCATTTCCTTCAGCTGCTCGTAGGGATTGGCCACGCCGTAGCGGCGCATCACCGTCTGGATGGGTTCGGCCAGGACTTCCCAGTTGGCATCGAGGTCGGCGGCGAGCGCAGCCGGGTTGGCCTCCAGCTTGCCCAGCCCGCGCAGGCAGGATTCGTAGGCCAGCAGGCTGTAGCCGAAGCCGACGCCCATGTTGCGCAGCACGGTCGAATCGGTGAGGTCGCGCTGCCAGCGCGAGACCGGCAGTTTTTCCGCAAGATGACGCAGCATGGCGTTGGCCAGCCCGAGATTGCCCTCGCTGTTCTCGAAATCGATCGGGTTGACCTTGTGCGGCATGGTCGAGGAACCGACCTCGCCGGCCTTGACCTTCTGCTTGAAGTAGCCGAGCGAGATGTAGCCCCAGACATCGCGGTCGAGGTCGACAAGGATGGTGTTGGTACGGGCGATGGCGTCGTACAGCTCAGCCATCGCGTCGTGCGGCTCGATCTGGATGGTGTAGGGGTTGAAGCTCAGTCCGAGGTGGTCGACGAAGGCACGCGCGAAGCCCTCCCAGTCGATTTCGGGGTAGGCGGCCAGGTGGGCATTATAGTTTCCGACCGCGCCGTTGATCTTGCCCAGCAGCTCGACCGCGCCGATGACGTCCCAAGCGCGACGCAGGCGGAACACGACGTTGGCGAGCTCCTTGCCGACCGTGGTCGGCGACGCCGGCTGGCCGTGGGTGCGCGACAGCATCGGCAGTTCGGCAAGATCATGTGCGAGGTCCGACAGGCGCACGATGAGCTTCTCCAGCGCCGGCAGCAGCACCGCGTCGCGCGCGCCCTTGAGCATCAGGGCGTGCGACAGGTTGTTGATGTCCTCGGAGGTGCAGGCGAAGTGGAAAAACTCGGACACCGCGGCGATCTCGGCGTTGTTTTGGGTGCGCTCCTTGAGGAAATACTCGACTGCCTTGACGTCGTGGTTGGTGGTCGCCTCGATCGCCTTGACGCGTTCGGCATCGGCCACCGAAAACTGGTCGGCGATGCCGTCGAGCAGTGCGATCGCGGCAGCGGAAAATGCCGGCACCTCGGCGATGGCGGGCTCGGCGGCGAGCGCCTTCAACCACTCGACCTCGACGATGACGCGGTACCTGATCAGCGCGTATTCGCTGAAGAAGTCACGCAGGCTGGCAGTCTTGCTGCCGTAGCGTCCGTCGAGCGGCGACAGGGCGGTGAGTGAGTTGAGTTCCATGGTGTTGTCCGGTTTGTCTGTTGTGTCTTTTTCACCGCGTCGACGGCAACGTCAACGCATGTTTCAGGCCCGATGTGGCGATCCGCCAGAATTGCCGCGAGTTCGCCTTTCGTTTCCTTCGCGCTAAAAGCTGGATTTTAAACTGCCCGCCGGTCGCGCAGCGCCTGCGCCAGCGTGCCGCTGTCGACATATTCCAGTTCGCCGCCCACCGGCACGCCGCGCGCCAGGCGGCTGACTTTCAGTCCGCGCGCC
>JBFZCS010000099.1:0-3150 GCA_041307825.1 Azonexaceae bacterium | reverse complement strand
CTGGCCGGCGCGCATGCGCTTCAAGCCCTGGCTGACCAGGATGCGGTTGTTGCGGTCGAGCTTGACCACGTCGGCGACGGTGCCGAGCGCGACGAGGTCGAGCAGGCTGGCGAAATTGGGTTCGGGCCGGTCGGCGAAGAAGCCGCGTTCGCGCAGTTCGGCGCGCAGGGCGAGCATGACGTAGAACATGACGCCGACGCCGGCGATGCACTTGGACGGGAAATCGCAGCCCGGCTGGTTCGGATTGACGATGCAGTCCGCCTCCGGCAAGGTTTCGGCCGGCAGGTGGTGGTCGGTGATCAGCGTCGCGATGCCGTGTTCGCGGGCGCGGTTGACCCCCTCGATGCTGGCGATGCCGTTGTCGACGGTGATGATCAGGTCGGGCGACTGCTGCGCGGCGAGGTCGACGATTTCCGGCGACAGGCCGTAGCCGAGCTTGAAGCGGTCGGGCAGCAGGAAATCGACGTCGGCGCCGAGCATTTTCAGCGCGCGCATACCGACTGCGGTGGCGGTGGCGCCGTCACAGTCGTAGTCGCCGACGATCAGCAGTTTGGCTTCGGCTTCGATGGCATCGGCCAGCATGTGCGCTGCATCGCCGGCGTGGGTCAGGCTGGCCGGCGGCAGCAGCGACTTCAGTTCATAATCGAGTTCGGCCCGGTCAGTCACGCCGCGCGAGGCGTAGAGGCGGGCAAGCAGCGGGTGGAGACCCTGCTGTTCGAGCTGCCAGACGACGCGCGGTGGAATGTTGCGGGCGACGATGCGGGTCACTGAGCGAGTTCCTTTGCCGTCTCGGCGATAGGCTTGCCGCTTTTCCAGAGCTTCCAGCGGTCGCCGGCGGTCAGCGTGTAGCGTAGTTCGCCATAGGCGGTGGGGGCGATCAGGCTGATGTGGTCGACCTGCTTGCCGAGGGCTTTTTTGAGCGGCGCGAACCAGTCGACATCGAGTTGTTCGAGGGCGCTGCGCCAGCCCTCGCCGTCTTCGCTGACGACGTATGGCAGCAACTGGTCGACCAGCACCAGCGGCCGTTCGCCGGCCAGCGGAAGCATTGCGGCGAGGTTGCCCGGCCGCGCGTGCAGGGGAAGGCCGGCGGCGCGGGCAAAGCCGGCGGCCAGCGGATCGTCGCTGAAGACGGCGGAAAAATTCGCGGCCATACCTGTCGGCAGACTGCCGCCGCCCCACAGCCACAGGCTGTTGATCGCCGGTTGGCCGGTCTGCTCGCGCTGTTCATTGAGCGGATGACGGTGCAGAAACATCTGTACTTCGTTGAGCCAGCGCGTCAGCGGCAGGGCGCTGCCGTTGATCTCGCTGTCTACCCGGCGGCCGGCGACGGCGGAAATCGGCTCGACGGGATGGTCGACCGTAGCGTTCAGCCGCAGATACCAGCGCCGGGTGCTGGCGATGTGAAACTCGCCGGTGTCGGCAAACTCGGCATTGAGCGCGTGCACGAGGCCCCGGGCTTCGTCCGCTTCCAGATCGAAAGCGCCGGCGTCGGCGAGGATGATGCTTTCCTGGTGCAGGCGCAGGTGTACCGGGTCGGCGCACAGCCAGTGGCCGCTGCGGGCTTCCTCACTGCCTTCGCCAAGCAGGCGCAGGGCGCCGAACGGGGCGTCGGTCGTGCCGAAACAGGCGGCCAGTACCTTTTCGAACGGGCGGCGCGGGTGGCGCTCGTGGCGGGCGCGGGCGAGCAGCCATTCGAGACCCGGTGCGGCGAGTTTTTCAAGGGCGCGCTGGTCGGCCGGTTCCGGCCAGATCAGTTCGGGGACAAGCAGGGTCAGATGCACGGAAAGCGGCGCCGGAAAGACTTCAGGGGATGCACTTGAGTGTACCATAGCGGCTTTTCCCGCCCGGCCCGTTCCCGCATGGCACTGCCCTACGAATTGCTGATTGGTCTGCGCTACACGCGCGCCAAACGGCGCAACCATTTCATCTCCTTCATTTCGCTGATCTCGATGCTCGGCATCGGCCTCGGCGTCGCCGCGCTGATTGTCGTCCTGTCGGTGATGAACGGCTTCCAGAAGGAACTGCGCACGCGCATCCTCGGCGTCGCCTCGCACATCCAGATCACCGGCATCAACGGCGAGCTCAGTGACTGGCCGGCGATTGCGGCGCAGGCGGCGCAACATCCGGAGGTCCGCGCGGCGGCGCCCTTCGTCCAGTCGCAGGCGATGTTCACCGTCGAGGGCGGGGTCAAGGGGGCGCTGGTGCGCGGCATCCTGCCTGACCAGGAGGATCGCGTCGCCGATTTCCGCCAGACGATCAAGAGCGGCAGCCTCGACGACCTGCGGCCCGGCGAGTTCGGCGTCGTCCTCGGTGCCGACCTGGCGCGGGCGCTGCGCGTGTTCACCGGCGACAAGGTGACGCTGATCGCGCCGCAGGGGACGGTGACGCCGGCCGGTGTCATGCCGCGCCTGAAATCCTTCCGCGTGGTTGGCATCTTCGAGGTCGGCATGTACGAGTACGACAGCGGGCTGGCGCTGATCCACATGGTTGACGCGCAGAAGCTCTACCAGATGGAAGACCGGGTCAGCGGGGTGCGGCTCAAGGTGGACGACCTGTTCATGGCGCCGCGCGTCGGGCGCGAACTGGCCGGGCTGATCGACGCCAGTGCCTACATCAGCGACTGGACCAAGAGCCACGCCAATTTCTTCCGCGCCGTGCAGATCGAGAAGACCATGATGTTCATCATCCTGTCGCTGATCGTTGCCGTCGCCGCCTTCAACCTGGTGTCGACGCTGGTCATGGCGGTCACCGACAAGCAGGCTGATATCGCCATCCTGCGCACCCTCGGCGCGCGGCCGCTGTCGATCATGGCGGTCTTCGTCATCCAGGGCGCGCTGGTCGGCTTCATCGGCCTCGGCCTCGGCATCGCCGGCGGCATCGTGCTGGCGCTCAATATCGACGTGGTGGTGCCCTTCATCCAGAACCTCTTCGGTGTGCAATTCCTGTCGAAAGAGGTCTATTACATCTCCGACCTGCCGTCCGACCTGCAGTGGGGCGATGTCTGGGGGGTCACGCTGATCGCGCCGCAGGGGACGGTGACGCCGGCCGGTGTCATGCCGCGCCTGAAGTCGTTCAGGGTGGTCGGCATCTTCGAGGTCGGCATGTACGAGTACGATAGCGGCCTGGCGCTGATCCACATGACCGACGCCC
>JBFZCS010000098.1:0-5659 GCA_041307825.1 Azonexaceae bacterium | reverse complement strand
TCCAGGGCAGTCCGCGTGCTTCTGCAACAGCGCCGCAAGTGATCTTTCCCTGATGGATATTCAGGCCGTTGCGCAAGTGCGGGTCATCCAGCAAGGCGCGCCGCCACCCCTTGTCGGCCAGCGCGAGGGTGAAGGGCAGGGTCGCGTTGTTGAGGGCGAAGGTCGAGGTTCGGGCGACCGCGCCGGGCATGTTGGCGACGCAGTAATGGACGATGCCATCGACGACGAAGGTCGGGTCGGCATGGGTGGTCGGATGACTGGTCTCGAAGCAGCCGCCCTGGTCGATCGAGACATCGACGAGTACCGAGCCGGGCCGTAATTTGCCTAATTGCTCGCGGCGCAGCAACCGTGGTGTGGTCGCGCCGGGAACGAGGATGGCGCCGATGATCAGATCGGCCGCGACGACGCTCGATTCGATGGCCTCTTCGCTCAGGTGCAGGGTGCGCAGGCGGTTGCCGAACTGGCCATGCAACGCGCGTAGCCGGTCCAGCGAGCGGTCGATGACGGTGACCTCGGCGCCGAGGCCGATGGCGATCCGCGCGGCATTGCTGCCGACGACGCCGCCGCCGAGAATGGTCACCCGGCCGGGCGAAACGCCCGGAACGCCGCTGAGCAACACGCCCGACCCCCCTCGCGTATTCTCCAGACTCGCCGCGCCGACCTGGATCGACATGCGCCCGGCGACTTCGCTCATCGGCGTCAGCAACGGCAGGGCGCCGAAGCGGTCGGTCACTGTTTCGTAAGCGATGGCGGTAACGCCGGAGGCCAGCAGCAGGTCGGTCTGGCGCGCGTCCGGCGCCAGATGCAGATAGGTGAACAAGGTCTGATCCGGGCGCAGGCGCAGGCATTCTTCGGGCTGGGGTTCCTTGACCTTGACGATCAGTTGCGCCCGCTCGAAGACTTCCGCCGCGCTGTCCGCCAGTTCGGCGCCGGCGGCGGAATACTGCTCGTCGCTCAGGCCAATGGCGCTGCCGGCTTTTTTTTGTACGATGACCGCATGCCCGTGCCGTACCAGTTCGCGGACGCTGCCCGGGGTCATGCCGACACGGTATTCGTGATTCTTGATTTCTTTCGGAACGCCTACCAGCATGTCCTTCTCCTCGATTGGTCGCGGTACACATCCCGGCCGACCGGTTTTCCGCCATGCCGGTTTGCTGTCGTTACGCGGTAACGGGTAATCTATCAAAAATACTGACAGCCGCGGATCGATCACATGCCAGAACGCAACGAACTCAGCGCCGAGGCGCTCAACACAGCCTGTGATCCCAACAGTTTAGAGTTTCAAACGACCGATGACCTGTCGGATCTCGATCCCGCGCTGATTCATCCGCGCGCCGTCGAGGCCATCCACCTTGGCCTCGAAATGCCGCACAAGGGGTACAGCCTGTTCGTGCTCGGCGAAGCGGGCAGTGGGCGCCATGCCATTGTCACTCGCCTGCTGGAAAGCGAACGGCACAAGGGGACGCCGCCGGTCGACTGGTGTTATGTCAATAATTTCACCAATCCGGCACGGGCGCGCCTGCTGCAATTGCCCTGCGGCCGGGGGCTGCAGTTGCGCAACGACATGCAGCGCTTCGTCGGTGAAATCGGCGCGGCGATCGCGGCGGCGTTCGACAGCGAGCAATATCGCGAGCGTGTCGAGTCGCTTCAGGAAGAAGTGAAGCATCGCGAGGAGGATGCCTTGCGCCAGCTCGGTGATGACTCCCAGAAGACCGGCGTTGCCCTGCTGCGGACGCCGCAAGGCTTCGTCTTCGCGCCGATGAAGGGTGGCGAGGAAACCTATTCGCACGAGGAATTCGCCCAGTTGCCGGAAGAGCGACAGGAGGAACTCGGCAAGCAGGTCAGCGCATGCTACGAAAAACTGCACAAGCTGATGAACGAGTTTCCGCGCTGGCGCCGGGATGTGCAGAACGTCATCAAGGAAGTCGGCAGCGAGGCGCTGCGGCTGGCGGTTGGTCACCTGATCGAGGAAATCAAGCCGGGTTATGCCGATTTGCCGGAGGTCACCCGATATCTCGAAGAGGTCATGCAGGACATCCTCGAAAGCGGCCAATCGCTCCACGAATCGACGAAGAGCGACGATGAATCCGAAACCACCTTTTTTTCCGGAACCATCTCGGCTCAGCGCTATCTGGTCAATCTGCTGGTCGATAACCCGGGCAGCGGCGATCGGCCGGTGGTCTATGAGGACAATCCGACCCTGCAAAATCTGGTCGGGCGCATCGAACATCACGTGCACATGGGTACCCTGGTCAGCAATTTCACACTGATCAAGGCGGGCGCGCTGCATCGCGCCAATGGCGGATTCCTGATCCTCGATGCGGAAAAGATCCTTTCCCAGCCATACGCCTGGGAAGGCCTCAAGCGCGCCCTGCAATCCGGCGAGATACGGATCGAATCGCTGGCCGAACTGATCGGGCTGAGCAGCACCGTGCAACTCGAACCGGAACCGGTCCCGCTCGACCTCAAGGTAGTCCTGATCGGCGAGCGGATCGTCTATTACCTGCTGGCGGAACTCGACCCGGATTTCCTTTCGCTGTTCAAGATCAATGCCGATCTCGAAAGCGAAGTGAACCGGACGGCCGAAGGTATGGTTCAATATGCGCGCCTGATCGCCACGCTGGCCCGTCGCCATGCGCTTCGTCCGCTGTCCGCCGCGGCGGTGGCGCGTATCATCGATCACGCGGCGCGTCTGGTCGGCGATGCCGGGAAGCTCATCACGCGAACCGAGCCCTTGAGCAGCCTGATGCAGGAGGCCGGGCATTTCGCGGCGACCGCCGATTCGCCGCTGATCGAGCGCGCGCATGTCGAAGCCGCCCTGCAGGCACACCAGTACCGCAACGACCGCATCCGGGAACGCTATCAGGAAGAAATCCTGCGCGGCCAGTTGCTGGTCGATACCTCCGGCGTCCATATCGGCCAGATTAACGGCCTCGCGGTTGCAGTTCTCGGGGAAAGCACGTTTGCCCACCCGGTGCGTATTACCGCCACGGTGCGCATGGGCGAGGGTGAGATCATCGACATCGAGCGCGAGGTCGAACTCGGCGGGCCCATCCATTCCAAGGGCGTGCTCATCCTTTCATCGTTTCTGGCGGCCCGCTTCGGCTGGGCCATGCCGCTCTCGCTGCGCGCGAGCCTGGTCTTCGAGCAATCCTACGGTGGAGTCGAGGGCGACAGCGCGTCCCTGGCCGAACTCTCGGCGCTGCTGTCGGCGCTGTCCGGGATACCGATCCGCCAGTCGCGGGCGGTTACCGGTTCGGTCAATCAGTTCGGCGTCGTGCAGCCAGTCGGCGGGGTCAACGAGAAAATCGAGGGCTTCTTCGACATCTGCGCCGCCCGCGGCCTTACCGGCGAGCAGGGGGTGCTGATTCCGTCGACCAACGTCGCCCACCTGATGCTTAAGGAAACGGTCGTCGCGGCGGTCAGGGAGGGGCGTTTCCACGTCTGGGCGGTCAATGATATCGACGAGGCGATGCAACTGCTGACCGGCATGGAGGCAGGCGAACCGGATGAGAAGGGCGAGGTGCCCGAGGGAACGATCAATTTTCACATCGCGCTTCAGCTTGCCGAACTGGCCCAGATGCGCCAGAACCTCTCGGGGCCGGGTCGGCGCACCAAGCGCAAAAGAAAGGCAAAACCACCGCAAGCGGTGCAGAAAAAACGCTAGCCGGAATTCCGCCAGCGCGTACCGCCAAGTACTGAAAAGGTGTTCTTCAGCCGATATTGCTCGGTTACAATCGTGCGCTCCGCGTCTCCGTAGTTAAATGGATATAACTTTCCCCTCCTAAGGGAAGATTAGTGGTTCGATTCCACTCGGGGACGCCATCCCGCCAAAACTCCCCCCGCGGGACGCCGAATTCCTCCTACATGCCTTATCTCAAACTCTCCGCCGCCTGTCTTGCCTATGGCCATGTGCCGCTCCTCGATCACGCCGATTTCCTGCTCGATTCGGGTGAGCGGGTAGCGCTGATCGGCCGCAACGGCACCGGCAAGTCCTCGCTGCTGGCGGCGCTGGCTGCCGGTTCCGGCAAGGGACGGCTCGATGACGGGGAGGTCTGGGTGCAGCCGGGCATCCGCGTCGGCTATGTGCCGCAGGAGCCGTCTTTCGATAGCGCAGCAACCGTGTTCGAGGCGGTGATTTCCGGCATGGGCGAAGCCTCGACGCTGCTTGCCGCCTACCATGACGTGGCGCACCGGATGGCCGAAGGCGCGGACGATCACGACGCCTTGCTGGCGCGTATGGAATCCCTGCAGCACGATCTCGAGGCCTGCGGCGCGTGGACCTACGAAGCGCAGGCGGAAAAAGTCATCGATCGCTTCGGCCTCGACCCCGACGCCAGCGTCGGGACACTTTCCGGCGGCCAGAAGAAACGGCTGGCGCTGGCCCAGGCGCTGGCGGTTGCGCCGGAAGTGCTGCTGCTCGACGAGCCGACCAACCACCTCGACATCGCCGCCATCGAATGGCTGGAGACCCTGCTGATCGAGACCGGCGTCACGCTGTTCTTCATCACTCACGACCGCTCATTTCTCAACCGCGTGTGCACGCGCATCGTCGAACTCGACCGCGGCAAGCTGGTGAATTTTCCCGGCAGCTACGGCCAGTATCAGCAGCGCAAGGAACAATTGCTGCATGAAGAGGGGCTGGCCAATGCGCGTGCCGACAAGCTCCTCAAGGAAGAAGAGGTGTGGATTCGCAAGGGCGTCGAGGCGCGGCGCACGCGGGCCGTATTCCGTGTCCAGCGGCTCGACAAGCTGCGCGCCGAGCGCCAGGCGCGGCGCGAGCGGATGGGCAAGGTCAATCTGCAGCTCGATGCCGGTGACAAGAGCGGCAAGCTGGTCGCCGAACTCGAGCATGTCCATAAATCCTATCCCATCGGGGGACTTCCCGAGGTTGCCTTGGGCCATGAGGGGCGCGGTCAACGGCAAATTGTTCGCGATTTCTCGACCCGCATCCAGCGCGGCGACAAGATTGGCGTCATTGGTCCCAACGGCGTCGGCAAGACGACGCTGTTGCGGCTGATCCTCGGCGAATTGAAACCCGACGAAGGCATCGTGCGCCAGGGTACCAAGATCGATGTCGCCTATTTCGACCAGTTCCGCACCCAGCTCAATCCGGATGCCAGCCTCGCCGACGTGATTTCCCCGGGCTCGGATTACGTCGAGATCGGCGGCGCGAAGAAGCATGTCATCGGCTATCTCGAGGATTTCCTGTTCGCGCCGGAACGCGCCCGCTCGCCGGTCAGCTCGCTCTCCGGCGGCGAGCGCAACCGCCTCTTGCTGGCTCGCCTGTTCGCGCGGCCGGCCAATGTGCTAGTGCTCGACGAACCGACCAACGACCTCGACATCGAAACGCTGGAACTGCTCGAAGAACTGCTTTCCAATTACGACGGCACCCTGTTCCTGGTCAGCCACGACCGGACTTTCCTCGACAATGTCGTGACCCAGACCATCGCCGCCGAAGGCGATGGGGTGTGGAAGGAATACGCCGGCGGCTACAGCGACTGGGCAGCCTACAAGGCCAGCCTGGCGAAGGATGCCGCAAAACAGCAGACCGCGGCGAAACCGGCGGTGAAAGCCGTCGAGCCTGCCGGGGCCAAGACCGACAAGCTATCGTGGAAGGAGCAGCGCGAACTTGAGGCCCTGCCGGGAAACATTGCGA
>JBFZCS010000097.1:0-4764 GCA_041307825.1 Azonexaceae bacterium | reverse complement strand
TTTCTGGCTGATGACCTCCGCGTCTGCCGGGGCTTCCTTCAGAGTGGTGAAAAAGAACTGCGAAGTGCGCATGGGATGCTCTTGAATTTGTTGCAAAAGAAAGATTTTACACGCTGCTCCGGCTTTGCATGCGGGCTGTCTTTGTGAAAGAATCAGGGTAACTTTTAATTTTGCAGGATTAATATGCTCGACCGTGAAGGCTATCGCCCGAACGTCGGCATTATTCTTTGTAACGCCAAAAACGAGGTCTTCTGGGGCAAGCGCATACGTGAACATTCCTGGCAGTTTCCGCAAGGTGGCATCAAGCGTGGCGAAACGCCCGAGCAGGCCATGTACCGCGAACTGCATGAGGAAGTCGGGCTGCAGCCCGAGCATGTGTGCATCCTGGGGCGAACCAAGGGCTGGCTACGTTACGAAGTGCCGACACACTGGATAAAGCGCGAGTGGCGCGGCTCATACAAGGGGCAGAAGCAGATCTGGTTTCTGCTGCGCCTTGTCGGACGGGACAATGACGTCTCCCTGCGGGCAACCAGCAAGCCCGAGTTCGACGCCTGGCGCTGGAATGAGTTCTGGGTCCCACTTGATGCGGTGATCGAGTTCAAGCGCAGTGTCTACGAACAGGCGCTTAGTGAATTGGTGCGCTTTCTCGATCTTGACCGGCGAGGCCGGCAGCGACGCCAGACTGGCTTGTCAGCGGCAAGCAGCGAACTTGTCGAGGAATAGGCGTGCGCGAGAACCGTTTCAATGCCTTGAGTCTTCCGGTTGCCTTTGCCTTGCTTGGCTTCCTCTTCGTGCAACCGGCGCTTGCCGAAGTTGAGGAAGATGAGGATAGGGGGGCCAGAAGCTGGCAAGAGAAGGCGGTCGATCTGCCTGCAGCACCCTTGCCGGAAAATCTGTTGCCGCTTTATGTCAGCGCGGCGACCGATAACGACTTCTTCGTCGACGTCGTATCGCTGACGGTCGGTCCGGACGGCGTGATTCGCTACGTGCTGGTCATTCAGTCGACAGGCGGCGCAAGGAATGTCAGTTTCGAGGGATTGCGCTGCGAGACGCGGGAGCGGCGTGTCTACGCCTTCGGCAGACTTGACGGCACTTGGTCGAGATCGCGAAACGAAAGTTGGCAACGGATTCGTGATGTTCCGGCAAATCGCCATCACGCTGCACTTTTTTATGATTACTTCTGTCCCGGCGGCGTCATTGTTCTGGGTGTCGATGAGGCTCGTGATGCACTGCGGCGGGGTGGGCACCCGGAAAGCAATCGGCGGTAAAACATGTCAGTTGAACAGCTTATTCTTGAATTCGACCGCGCATTGCGCACCGTTTTCTCGACGGCGCGGAGTCAGCGCCCTACCCCCGGAGCGGGGCTTCCCGAGGCGGGGATGAGCGAGCAGGAACGGGCGCATGCCGGCAGGCTGATGCGCGTCAATCATGTGGGCGAAATTTGTGCCCAGGCGCTGTATCAGGGGCAGGCGCTTACCTCGCGCGATCCGGCGCTGCGTGACGCCTTGCGCGGCGCAGCCGACGAGGAAACCGATCATCTGGCGTGGACCGAACAGCGCATCGCCGAATTGGGTGGGCGCAAGAGTCTCCTGAATCCTCTCTGGTATGTCGGCGCATTGTCGATGGGCTTGGTCGCCGGCCGAATTGGGGACAAGTGGAATCTTGGGTTTCTTGTCGAAACCGAGCGTCAGGTGGAGGCGCATCTGAACGGCCATCTGCAGGAACTGCCCGAGCAGGACTTGCGCTCAAGGGAAATCGTCGAACAAATGCGTATCGATGAAATTCGGCACGCCGAAACTGCGGTTAATCTGGGAGCCTCAGATTTGCCCGAACCGGTCAAGGCGGGCATGAAGATTGCCGCCAAGGTGATGACCGGAACGGCCTATCGGGTCTGAAATTTGCCGCTTGGCAACGGCGACTCAGGATTCGTCGATGATTTCGAAGTCGTGGGTGATCTCGGCGGTCTTGCCAATCATGATCGACGCGGAACAGTATTTTTCCTTCGATAGCTCGATCGCCCTTGCGACAGCTTCCGGCTTAAGTTGACGCCCTTTGACCCGGTAGTGAAAGTGAATGTGTGTAAACACCTTGGGGTCGGCCTCGGCGCGCTCGGCGGTCAGTCGCACCTCACATCCGCTGATGGCGTGCCTTCCCCGTTTCAGAATCAGCACAATGTCGAAAGCCGTGCATCCGCCCGTTCCCGCAAGAACCATTTCCATCGGGCGCGGCCCCAGATTGCGTCCGCCGGCATCGGCGGCGCCATCCATCACGATCGCGTGCCCGCTTCCGCTTTCGGCGACGAACGACATCCCGGCATCGCTTCCGGTCCATCTTATTGTGCATTCCATACCAGTCCCCTTTCTTTGAGCGGCTCGATTCTATAGGAGTTTTCCGACGATGATGGCTGATAAGCAAAATTGCTGCGATGCAGCACGCGCGTCAATTAGATGGGCGAAACTGTTTGAATTTTTTGCTTAAACATTGTGAAAATAATAATCAAAATAATTAAATTTGTATTTATAAACAACATCTTTGATCACATACATTAAAATTATTCATGTATAACAATAAAAATGCTGCAACGCACTAAAAGTGCTTGCGGCAATCGTTCGGCTTGTCCATAATGCAAAGCGTGCGAACCAAAGTGATCGGGCGTCAGCGGGTTGCCAAGGTTCAGGATTGTCTCCTCCACCCTCCTCCTTTGGTGTGGATTTTACGCGGCTCCCAGAGCCGCGTTTTTTTTGCCTGCAAGGTTGCCGCGGATCGTTTTTCGATTGACAGTCACATTGAACGTCGACTAAAATTATCGGCTTTCCCCAATCTGCGCCCAATTTTTCAGGACGGCACACACATGAAAACGTTTTCCGCCAAGCCACATGAGGTGAAGCGCGAGTGGTTTGTGGTAGACGCCACAGACAAGGTGCTCGGCCGCCTCGCCACCGAAATCGCCAGCCGCCTGCGCGGCAAGCACAAGGCTATTTATACGCCGCACGTCGATACCGGCGATTTCATCGTCGTGACCAATGTCGAACGCCTGGTTGTCACCGGCAACAAGGCCGAAGACAAGAAGTATTACCGCCACTCAGGCTATCCTGGCGGCATTTCCGAAACCAATTTCAAGAAGATGCAGCAACGTTTCCCGGGCCGTGCCCTGGAAACCGCCGTCAAGGGCATGTTGCCGAAGGGTCCGCTGGGCTACGCCATGCTCAAGAAGCTGAAGTGCTACGCTGGCGAACAGCATCCTCACACCGCCCAGCAGCCCAAGGCTCTGGAAATCTAAGGGGGTCGTCATGGCTGAAGGTTATTTTTACGGTACCGGTCGTCGCAAAAGCGCCATTGCTCGTGTTTTCATGAAACGTGGTTCTGGCGCCATTGTCGTCAATGGCAAGCCGATCGATCAGTTTTTCTCCCGCGAAACCGGACGCATGATCGTTCGTCAGCCGCTTGAACTGGTTGAGCAGCTCAAGGGGTTCGACATCAAGGTCAATGTGGCCGGTGGCGGTGAATCAGGACAGGCTGGTGCTGTCCGTCACGGCATTACCCGTGCCCTGATCGAATACGATGCAATGCTGAAGCCCGCGCTGTCCAAGGCCGGCTTTGTCACACGTGATGCGCGCGAAGTGGAACGCAAGAAGGTTGGTTTCCACAAGGCGCGTCGCCGCAAGCAATTCTCCAAGCGTTAATTCGCCCGGGATCAACGAAAGGCCGCCTGTTTGGCGGCTTTTTTGTTTTTATGGTGCGGGGTATGATTGCCGCTCGATTCGGAGAGGTATGATGATCAAGATTGGTATTGTTGGCGGCACGGGTTATACCGGCGTTGAACTACTGCGCTTGCTGGCACAGCATCCGCAAGCGGAAATTGTCGCCATTACTTCGCGAGGTGATGCCGGTACGGCTGTTTCCGGAATGTTCCCGAGCTTGCGCGGACGCGTCGACCTAAGGTTCGAAGACCCGGCGAAAGCAAATCTTGCAGCTTGCGATGTGGTTTTTTTTGCGACGCCGAACGGCATCGCCATGCAACAGGCACCCGCGCTGCTCGATGCGGGCGTACGAGTAATCGATCTGGCGGCGGATTTCCGGATCAAGGACATCGCCGAGTGGGAAAAATGGTATGGCATGACCCATGCCTGCCCTGATTGGGTCGAGAGGGCGGTATATGGATTGCCGGAGATGAATCGCGAGCAAATCCGTTCGGCCCGGCTGGTTGCAAACCCGGGGTGTTATCCGACGGCAGTGCAGCTGGGCTTCATGCCTTTGTTGAAGAGCGGACTGGTGGAAACCGGGTCGCTTATCGCCGATGCCAAGTCCGGCGTTTCGGGTGCGGGACGCAAGGCTGAAACGCACATCATGTTCGCGGAGGCATCGGATAATTTCAAGGCTTATGGTGTTTCAGGCCATCGCCATCTGCCCGAGATTCGCCAAGGGTTGAGCATGATGTCCGGTGTCAGCGTCGGTCTGACATTCGTCCCGCATTTGACACCGATAATTCGCGGCATTCACGCGACCCTTTACGGGCGAATCAAATCAGAAACTGATTTTCAGGGGCTTTTCGAGCGTGCCTATGCTGAAGAACCGTTTGTCGACGTTCTTCCCGAAAAATCGCATCCCGAAACGCGGTCAGTTCGTTCGGCCAATATCTGCCGGATTGCGGTGCATCGACCCCAGGGGGGCGATACCTTGGTGATCCTCTCGGTAATCGACAATCTGGTCAAGGGCGCTGCCGGTCAGGCGGTACAAAACATGAATCTGATGTTTGGCCTGGAT
>JBFZCS010000096.1:0-5882 GCA_041307825.1 Azonexaceae bacterium | reverse complement strand
GACCTGCTCGGCGGTACGGTCCAGCTTGGCGCGATCCCCGGCGCGAAAGGCGTCGCGGGCGGCGAGATAGGCCATCGGGCTGTCTATTACCTTGTCGAGCGCTTTTGCATCGACGGCCTGGCTGGACGGCAATGCCGCCAGCGTAATCCGGGCCGGGCCCGGGCGATTGGCCTCGAACTGACGACGGACCCGGGCCCAGACGTCATCGGTCGTCAGTCGGGTGTCGCGGACCAATGCGTCGAGCACCGTCCGGCAGGCTTCCGGCGGTTCGAGCATGGTCAGCCACAGCTTCTGCGCATCGTCGAGCGCCGTCTTGTCGCCGTCCGCCAGCCGCGCCTGCTGGTAATAGCAGGTGACATCGGGCTCAGGGGCAATCAGTTTCGGGAATTCGCCTACGATCTCGCTCCAGTTGCCGCGCTTACCCAGCCAGCGAATCCAGTCGGCACGCAGTTTCTCGGCGACGTAGGTGCGCGCGTAGCGATCAAGGAAGGCGCGCATGGCCGCGCTGTCGCCCTGGTCGATATTGATGCGCAACTGGTAGTTTTCGACGTAGGGGGCGAGTTCGTGATTGCCGACCTGCTCGGCGGTACGGTCCAGCTTGGCGCGATCCCCGGCGCGAAAGGCGTCGCGGGCGGCGAGATAGGTGCTGTCGCGGCTTTCCTGCGCGAAAAGCGGCAATGAAACAATGATGCCGAGGAGGAGGGCTTGAAACTTCATGCTAGATTTGGCGTATGAATAGTCATGACGAGGATAACACGGCCTGGCGACGGGCATTGCGGCAGGACATGGCGAGTCGGCGGGCGGCCCTGGCGGGCGCCGAATACCAGGCGCTGTCGGCGCGTATCGTGGCCCATGCGCTGGTGACACTGCCCAGACCCAGGGTCGCTGCATTCTGCTGGCCGATCAAGCACGAGCCCGATCTGCGCCCTTTGCTGGCAAGCTGGGCCAGTGCCAAGGTGCGCGCCGCGCTGCCGGTGGTCGTCGCC
This sequence comes from Azonexaceae bacterium, assembly GCA_041307825.1. Taxonomy (GTDB): domain Bacteria; phylum Pseudomonadota; class Gammaproteobacteria; order Burkholderiales; family Rhodocyclaceae; genus Azonexus. The sequence continues at coordinate 4,896 of JBFZCS010000096.1, read as the reverse complement.
GCGAAAGAGGCGCTGCGTTTCCGCGAGTGGACGCCGGACACGCGCCTCGAACCGGATCGCTACGGCATCCCGACGCCAACCGCCGGCGAGTGGCTGACACCCGACCTGATTCTGCTGCCGCTCAATGGATTCGACGGCGCGGGCTATCGCCTCGGCTACGGCGGCGGTTATTTCGACCGCACCCTGGCCGCACTCTCCCCGCGCCCGCTGGCGGTAGGCGTCGGCTTCGAGATCAACCGCATCGCCAGCATCCGGCCGGCAGCGCACGACCAGCGGCTGGACTGGATCATTACCGAAAGCGGGGCGTTCAGGCCAGCCGCCTGAGCCCGGACACCGCGAGTACCGCCAGCAGCGCGGCGACAGCCGCGAGAAGCGCCTGACGCAGGTCGTGGAGACCGGTGCTCAAGGCCAGTTCGAGCGTGTATCCATGGTGCAGGGCGAGGAGCAGCGAGCCGATCGCCAGCGCCAGCCAAGAACGCCGCGCAAGGGAAGAGCGGCCCTTGCGCAGAAAAATTTCGGTCGCCAGACCAGCGGCGACCGCTTGCGCAATCAGCGCCCCGGCCAGCGCGAAAACGGCCAGCGCAAAGGAACTCATGCCGCCTTGCAGCCGGCGGCGAAGCGCCCGAGCGCCTCATCCAGCGTCGCGCGGGTACAGCCGAAATTGAAGCGCAGCCAGCCCGGCGCACCGAAATCGGCGCCATCGGACAGGCCCAGTCCATGCGCTTCGAAATGGGCCGCAGGATTGAGCAGGCCGAATTCGCGAACGTCGATCCAGGCCAGATAGGTGGCCTCGACGTGGCTCATTTTTGCCCTGTTTTCGGCGTTGACCGCGGTAGCCACCCGGTCGCGATTGCCGCGAAGATAGGCGATCAGTTCACCGTGCCATGCGCCGCAATCACGATAAGCGGCTTCGCAGGCGGCAAGGCCCAGCACGTTAACATGCGGCACGATGCCGTCCATGGCGCGCAGGAAGCGGCGGCGCAACGCGGCGTCGGGAATCACCGCGAAGGCGCAGCCGAGGCCGGGGATGTTGTAGGTTTTCGATGGCGCCATCAGCGTGATGCTGCGCTTGGCGGCATCCGGCGACAGCCTGGCGAACGGGATATGGCGCTTGTCGGCTTCGAGGATCAGGCCGCAGTGGATTTCGTCGGAGCAGACGATGAGGTCGTTCTTTTCGGCGAAGGCGGCGAGGTCGCGCAGCTCTGTCTCGTTCCAGCAACGGCCGACCGGGTTGTGCGGGTGGCAAAGCAGGAAAAGCCGGGTTGCTGCGGTCGACGCGTTTTGCAGGGCGCTTTTGTCCCACTGCCAGCGGCCGTCGCTACAGGCCAGTTCGACGCGATTCAGTTTTCTGCCCGAAAAACGCGGCGCGGAAAGGAAAGGCGGATAGACCGGCGTCGCCGTCAGCACTTCGCCATCGATCGCCCGGCAGGCGACATTCAGGCCGGTGACCAGCCCCGGCAGCCAGACGATCCATTCCGGCTCGATAGCCCAGTCGTACTCGCCCTCAAGGTGAGCGAGCACTGACTCCGTCAACGATGGCCAGGGATGGCCGTAGCCGAAGACGCCGTGCGCGATGCGCTGCTGCAAGGCGTCGATCACCGCCGGCGGCGCGGCGAAATCCATGTCCGCCACCCACAGCGGCAGGATGTCGCGGTCGGCATACTTGCCCCACTTGATCGAGTCGGAAGCGCGCCGCTCGATGGGTTGGTCGAAGATGCTCAAGCTGCGTGGACCTGCCACGAGGCAGCCGACAAAGTAGCGTTGCTGGCGATTTCCATGTCAGCTGGCTAGCCGAGAAACAGTTTGTAGGCCGGGTTGCCGCTCTCGTCCCAATGGGCATAACCGAGATTCTTGAGGAAAGTCCTGAACTCGCCCATCTCGTCCGGCGGCACCTGTATGCCGACCAGCACGCGGCCGTAGTCGGCGCCATGGTTGCGGTAGTGGAAGAGGCTGATGTTCCAGCCGGCGCTCATCTGGGTCAGGAAGTTCATCAGCGCGCCCGGCCGCTCGGGGAATTCGAAGCGGTAGAGCAACTCGTGCAACCCCTTTTCGCAGACCGCCGGGGCGTGGCCGCCGACCATGTGGCGAATGTGGTTCTTGGCCATTTCGTCGTCGGTCAGATCGAGCGTCGGATAGCCGTGCTTGACCAGGCTGTCGACCAGCCTGGTTGCTTCGTGGCGGTCGGCAACCTGGATGCCGACGAAGACATGGGCCTCGTTGGCCGTGTGGTAGCGGTAGTTGAACTCGGTGACGTTGCGCTTGCCGATCAGGGCGAGGAATTTCTTGTAGGCGCCCGGCTTCTCGGGCAACGTCACGGCGAGCACGGCCTCGCGCTGTTCGCCGACTTCGGCGCGCTCGGCGACGAAGCGCAGGCGATCGAAGTTCATGTTGGCGCCGGAGGCAATGGCAACCAGGTTCTTGTCCTTGAGCTTGTTGCGGCGGACGTATTCCTTGGCCCCGGCGACGCCGAGCGCGCCAGCCGGTTCGAGGATGGAGCGGGTGTCCTCGAAGACGTCCTTGATCGCCGCGCAGATGGCATCGGTGTCGACCAGGATCATCTCATCGACGTATTCCTTGCAAAGGCGGAAGGTTTCCTCGCCGACGAACTTGACCGCCGCGCCGTCGGCAAAGAGGCCGACCTGCTGCAGGCGAACGCGGTGGCCTTTGGCCAGTGACTGCGTCATCGCATCGGCATCCCTGGCTTCGACGCCAATGATCTTGATTTCCGGGCGCAGGCGCTTGACGTAGGCCGCAACGCCGGAGATCAGCCCGCCGCCGCCGACACAGCAGAAGATGGCGTGGATCGGGCCGCTGTGGCGCGAATGCTGGCGCAGGATTTCCATGCCGATGGTGCCCTGGCCGGCGATCACCTCGGGATCGTCGAAGGGGTGGACGAAGGTCAGCTTCTCGGTTTTTTCGAGTTCCAGCGCATGGGCGTAGGCCTCGTCGTAGGAATCGCCGAACAGCACCACCTCGCCGCCGAAGCGCTTGACCGCTTCGATCTTGATGCCCGGCGTCGAGGTCGGCATGACGATGACCGCCCGGCAGCCCAGCTTCTTGGCCGACAGCGCGACGCCCTGGGCGTGATTGCCGGCCGAGGCGCAGATCACGCCGCGCTTCATCTTTTCGGCCGACAGGCTGGCGATCTTGTTGTAAGCGCCGCGCAGCTTGAACGAGAATACCGGTTGCAGATCCTCGCGCTTGAGCAGAATCTTGTTGCCGATCCGGGCCGAAAGGTTGCCGGCCAGGTCGAGTGGCGTTTCGGTCGCGACATCGTAGACCTGAGCGTTGAGAACTTTCTCGAGATAATCCGGGTGCATGGCACGACTCATCTAGGCAAAGTGGGGATTCTACGGGCGGCGTCGCCAAACGTCACGGCGCAAGGGGGAAACATCGACATTTTTGCCGGTTTCCAGCGGTCGACCGCAGCAAACCCGGGACGTATTCGCCGTAACGAACTTTGTCGAAAGTCAGCCGCCGCAGGATTTGTCGCTGCTGCTGCAGCCACTACCGCCGGAACAGCAACCGCAGCCATCGCTCTTGCGGAAAGGGCCGAGCTGCGGATGGCGTGCGGCAAAGGTTCGATAGAGCCGGTCGACCACGATGCCGAACAGCATGATGGCGAAGATCAGGACGATGGTGACGACGTACAGGGACACGTCAGCCACCTATGCCGGCAAAGCCCATGAAGGCCAGCGACAGGATGCCGGCCAGCATCAACGACAAGGCCGTGCCTTGCGCCACCGAGGGCACGTCGGAGAGTTGCAGCCGTTCGCGCACGCTGGCCATCAGCACCAGGGCGAGCGTAAATCCGGCGCCGCCGCCGAAGCTGAAGGCCATCGACTGGACGAAATCGTATTCGCGCGCCGTCTGGAACAGGGCGACGCCGAGCACGGCGCAGTTGGTGGTGATGAGCGGCAAATAGATGCCGAGCGCCCGGAACAGCGCCGGGCTGTATTTCTTCAGCACCATTTCGACCAGTTGCACGGACGAAGCGATGATGACAATGTACGAGATCAGGCGCAGGAACTCGAGCTGGAATGCGGTCAACAGCAGGTTGAGCCCGAAGGCGCAAAGCGACGCCACGAGCATGACGAAGGTCGTCGCCACACCCATCGGGAACGCCGTTTCGAGCTTGCCCGATACCCCGAGAAAGGGGCAGAGGCCGAGGAACATCGCCAGCACAAAGTTGTTGGCCAGCAGCGCGTTGATGAAAATATTGGCGGCGGACTCATGCATTTTGCGTAGCCTCCGCAAGCTTGCGCTGCTTGCGCCGCTCCAGCGCGGCAAAGAACAGCAGCCAGGTACCAAGCACGAAGAAACCGCCCGGCGGCAGCACCATGATCACCCAGGGCTGGAAGTCGGCGCCGAACAGGCTGACGCCGAACAGCGAACCGGCACCGAGAATCTCGCGCACCGTACCCAACGCCAGCAGACCGATGGTAAACCCGACGCCCATGCCGAGCGCGTTGGTCATGGCGGCCATTGGCGGGTTCTTCGAGGCATGCGCCTCGGCACGGCCAAGGATGATGCAATTAACGACGATCAACTGGATGAACGCGCCCAGCGCGTCGTAAAGCGCCAGGCTTACCGCCTGGATGACGTAATCGACGACAGTGACGAAAGTGGCGATGATGACGATGTAAGTGGCGATGCGCACCTCTTTCGGAATCAGCTTGCGCAGCAGTGACACCAGGCCGCAGGAGCAGACCAGCACGAAAGTCGTGGCCAGGCCCATGGACAGTGCGTTGACACCCGATACCGTGACCGCGAGCGTCGGGCACATCCCCAGCACCATGACGAAGACCGGATTCTGGCGCCAGACACCTTCCATGAATTCATCCCAGTTGCGGGCGCTCATTTGTCCTGTCGGCTGGCTCATGATTTTTCCTTCAA
>JBFZCS010000095.1:0-5678 GCA_041307825.1 Azonexaceae bacterium | reverse complement strand
ACCAGATGCTCGCTGAACCGTTTGAGTCGTTCACATTCTCGCCGGCCGGCGCAGCCGTCTACCAGTTGGGCCATTTCGGCACCGCTGCAAAGAAACTCCATGAATGGGGCTTGAAGCGCTGAGGCGGCGCGCTGCCCCAGGGCGGCGCTGACGCCAGCGGCGTGATGTCCGATCATCGAGCGAGCGCAGGTGCTAGCCGCGCAACTTGAACATCCAGTCCAGAGCGAGCTTCGTGCGTTTTCCGTAGGGCGGCTGCATCGCCAACTGGATCGACGAGATGCGCCCCTGGGTAAAGACCGGCCGCAGCTTCGAGAAGGTCAGGAAGCCTTCGTAGCCATGGTAGTGCCCCATGCCGCTGGCGCCGACGCCACCGAACGGCAGGTCGTGCTGCCCCGCCTGCACGATGGCCTCATTGACGCCGACGCTGCCGGAGATGATCTGGGTGATGTAGCGCTCGGCGAGCCGCTTGTCGTTGGTGAACGGATAGAACGCTAGCGGGCGGTCGTGGGCGTTGACGTAAGCGATGACCTCATCGGCCTCGCGATACGGCTTGATGGGCAGCAGCGGCCCGAAAATCTCCTCCTTCATGATCGTCATCTCGTCGCTCACGCCGAGCACGATGTGCGGGGCGAGCTTGCGGCGGTGGGCATCGGGCTGCTGGCCCGGCGCCAGGTTGATCACGGTCGCCCCGCGCGCCCTGGCGTCCTCGAGCGTCGCGTTGAGCCGATCAAAAGCGGGCTGGTCGATGATCGTGGTGTAGTCCGGGCCGTTCAGGTCGGGAAAGCGCTCGGCCACCAGCCGCTTGGCATGCGCCACGAAGGCGTCGATGCTGGCTTCGGGCAGGAACAGGTAGTCCACGTTCACGCACACCTGGCCGGCGTTCATGCACTTGGCCCAGAGGATGCGCTCGGCGGCGGTAGCGATGGGGAAATCGGGCGCCACCACCGCCGGGGCCTTGCCGCCCAGCTCCAGGGTCACCGGACAGAGGTTGGCCGCCGCGGACGCCATGACGGCGCGCCCGACGCCGCCCGAGCCGGTGAAGATCATGTGGTCGAACGGAAGCTTCGAGAACTCCGGTCCGCGCCCGAGGTCCTCGAAGAACGCGATCTTTTCGGCGGGCAGGTAGCGCGGAAACACCTCAATGAGCAGGCGCGCCAGATTGGTGGAGCGATCCGACATCTTTACCAGCGCGCGGTTGCCGGCGGCCACGATGTCGACCAGCGGACCAAACGAGAGAAAGATCGGGAAGTTCCAGGGAACCCTCACGCCCACCACGCCCAGCGGCTGGGGGATCACGCGGTTGCTTGCGCCGGGGAAGGCGAGGTGGTCGACCGATCGGCGCTGCGGACGCATCCATTTGGCGAGTTGCCTGAGGGTGTCGCGGATGCCCTGGCGCACCGGGAAGAGTTCGATCAGGCGTGTCTCGGTCGCCGGTCGCACGCCGAAGTCGGCGTCGATGGCATTGATGATCGCCCCCTCGTTCTCTTTGAGGAACCGGTGCAGCGCCGCGAGGTCTTCCTTGCGCTGCTCAAGGTCAGGGTACGGATTGGACCTGTAGGCGGCGCGTTGCAGTTCGAGGCACTGGGCAAAGGTGAGGGCAGACGATTCCATGGCTTAGATTTCCTTCTTCTTGGGACTTGCTGCGACCCCGCGTGAGGGATGATCCGTCGCCGCGACCATGGCTCGGCCAGCCGCGCGCCGCACGATGGTCGTGCAGTCGGCGGCCGACATGTACGTCGGCACCGGGTAGGTTCCGTGCGCTTCCGCCAGCGCACGCTGCACGATCTCGGGGATGTCTGCGTCGGCGATCTGCTCGATTGTTGGCGGGATGCCGACGGACGCGTTCAGCTGTCGGATCGCGGCGATGAGACTCAGCGCCAGGGACCGGGGATCCTCGCCACCTGGCCCGAGCCCGCAAGCGCGCGCGAGCTCCGCCATCCGCGAGGCGGCGCCGTCTACGTAGAAGTCGAGCACGTACGGGAGCAAGATCGCGTTCAGGTGCCCGTGCGGGAGATGGTAGAGCGGGCCGAGCTGGTGGGCGATCGCGTGGACGTAGCCGACGCTCGCTCTGGTGAAGGCAAGGCCAGCGAGGCATGACGCGACAGCAAGGCTCTGCCGGGCGGCGATGTCGCGACCATCCGCGCAAGCCCGGGGCAGATCGCGAAAGATCGCGCGCGCCGCGGCCACGGACAGGGCTCGCGTCGCCGGTGTGGCGAGCGTCGAGAGGTTGGACTCGATCGCATGCGTGAGCGCGTCCATACCCGTGGCTGCGGTCACGTGCTGCGGCAGGCCGACCATGAGGTTCGGATCGAGCGCGATCGCCGCTGGAACGAGCTTGTTGTCGACGATGGCGAATTTCCGCCCGGCCCCCGGATCGGAGACGACGGAAGCGACGGTCACCTCCGAGCCGCTACCCGCCGTAGTCGGAACCGCGAAAAACGGCAAGACGGCGGCGCGGACCTTGAAGTAGCCATCGAGGTCCTGCGGACGACGGCCGCTCGCGTGGCAAGCGATCATGGCCTTCGCGGCGTCGATCGGCGAGCCGCCGCCGACCGCAAGCACGGCTGTCGCCCCCGACGCCCGGAGCTGCTCGATCCCCGCCATGACGATGCCGATGGTCGGATCGGGCTCGACCTCCGAGAACACCGTCACCGCGAGGCCAGCCTCCTGCAACGCGGTCAACACCGGGGCGACGACCCCGAGCTCGACGAGCACCTTATCGGTCACAACGAGGACGGACCGAGCGCCGCAGTCGGCGATCAATCGGGCGAGCTCGAGCGACGAACCCGGCCCCGTCAGCATGAACGGCGTCGGCACAGGCAGGAGGCGAGCCGCGACACCGAGGGCGCGAATGCGGAAACGTGAGAACAGATGTGTCATGTGATCGCCTTATTCGTTCTTGTCCTGTGTCACCCAACAGGATAAAAAATTCAATTGGCTTTCGTGGAGTATGGTTGCGCCCGAGCGCAACGGTCAATCATTGATTCTGAGCCGGCATGAGTCGGGATTTGCAGGAAGGCCGGCACTGGAGTCCGGAAAGTCTGGCCGAGCTTCCAACGCAAAGGAAAACGCCTGGTTCATCGCGCTTGGCCACTTGCCTGCCGGCCGCTACCGGGCAACGCTGGGAATGAACGGACAAATGGAAGGGATCGCGCAATTCGTTTCCGCCGGCTTCGAAATCGCCGATTTCCCGTTGCAGTGCGCCGACAAAGGGCAAATTGCCTTCTTTTTGGTGGTCGACCGCAGCAGCGTCCATTACCTGCGCCTCAAATCGAGCAAAGCTCAAACGCTATCAAGCCTGGGTATCCAGAGCGCTGACTGAACGCGGTCAGCGGAAGCACGGGCAGCCTGAAGTCGGCGACCGGAGAAGGCGCATCCGGCAGAATCCTGTCGGGTTTCCCGTTCGCCGCCGGTTGTAATAAGCTGTTCGCCCATAGCGTTTTTCCCTCGGAGCAAAACGATGGCATGGCTGCGTGAATTCGCCCCCGATCTCCTCGCCTTCGCAATCAGCACCTGCATGGTCCTAGCCTACTATGTGTTCCTGTGGCTGAAGGTGCGCAAGAACCCCACCTATACCATCCACGGCGTCAACGAAATCGCCCGCACCCTCTGGGTCGCCAATGTCATGGCCAATCCAGGAAAGGACATCATGGCGGTGCAGACCCTGCGCAATTTCATCATGGGCGCCAGCCTCATGGCCACGACGGCGACCTTCCTGATCGTCGGAACCCTCACACTGTCCGGTCAGGCCGAGAGCATCGGCCGTAGCTGGCATGCGCTCAACCTTTTTGGCTCGCACGCCGCGGAAATCTGGATCATCAAGGTGATGTCGCTGCTGGTCGACTTCATCATCGCCTTTTTCGCGTTCGCCATGGCGGTGCGCCTGAACAATCACGTCGTGTTCATGCTCAACGTCCCGCAGCACGACGCCCATCACGCGCTGACCCCGGCCAACGTCGCCCGCCGGCTCAACCGGGCGGGCAACCTGTTCGCCATCGGGATGCGCGCTTTCTCCTTTGCGGTGCCTCTGGTCTTCTGGCTATTTGGTCCGCCGTTCCTGGTCATCGCCACCATCGGGCTGCTGATCGCCCTTTACCACCTCGACCGCAGCGAACCGGCGCCACCCGCGACGGAAACCTGAACCCCGCCCGGACCCTGGGGCGTGTCCGCCGGCGTCACTGATAGACGATCTCGACGTTCTTCGGCTCCAGCCAGCCGGTCAATGCTTCGAGCAACAGGTCGTCGAGGCGCACACGGATAGCATCGCCGAGCACCATCTCGCATTCGGCAGTTTCATTGCGGTAGCGGATGCGCACCTGCGCCGTGCCGGGCGCGAACGGCGTCAGCAGGGATTTCAGCTTGCGCACATCGGAACCGCCATTCATGTACAGCAACAGGTGCTTGGCGAAGCGGGCGCGCGCTTCGCCGACGGTCATCAGCTTGTCGGCGACGACGCTGTTGCTGCCGGAAAACTCGTCGAACCTGACCTTGCCTTCGATGACCAGCACCTCGTCGGTGACGATCTTGGCGCGCTCGGCCTCGAACAGTTCGTTGAACACCGACACCTCGATCATTCCCGTGCCGTCGTCAAGCTGGACGAAGAGCATCTTGCCGCGGCGCGTCATCTGCGTGCGCACGCCGACCACCAGCCCGGCCAGCAGGGTCATCTCCTTGGCCGGCTCGAGCCGGTTGAGCGGCCGCCGGATGAAGCGCGACAGCTCCTTCTTGCTGCTGTTGTAGGGATGCCCGGAGAAGAAGAAGCCAAGCGCTGTCTTCTCCTGCATCAGCTTTTCCTTTTCGTCCCACGGCTTGACCGCGACGTACTGCGGCGCATGCTCTTCGGCATTCGTGCCGATGTCGAACAAGCTGGTCTGCATGGCGTTGCGCTCGGCCTGCTCGGCGAAGTCCATCGCAATGCCGGTCGAGGCGAGGAGCTTGTGGCGGTCGGCATCGATGCTGTCGAAAGCGCCAGCCTTGATCAGCGCCTCGATGGTGCGGCGATTGACCATGCGCTTGTCGCAGCGCCGGCAGAAGTCGAACAGATCCTTGAACGGCCCGTCGGCCTCGCGCGCTTTCAGAATGACATTGACCGCCTGTTCGCCGGTACCCTTCACCGCGCCCAGGCCGTAGCGGATAGTGCCGCGGTCGACCGGCTCGAAACGGTAATTCGAGGCATTGACGTCCGGCCCGAGCACCTTGACCTTGTTGGCGACGGTGTCCTCGTAAAAAATCTTGATCGTGTCGGTGTTGTCCATATCCGAGGACATGGTCGCCGCCATGAAGGCCGCGCAGTGGTGTGCCTTGAGCCAGGCGGTGTGGTAGGTGACGACGGCATAAGCGGCGGTGTGCGACTTGTTGAAACCGTATTCCGCGAACTTGGTCATCAGGTCGAACAATTGTTCGGCGAGCGCCGGGTTATAGCCCTTCTCTTTCGCGCCGGCAGCAATCGTCGCCCGGTGCGCTGCCATTTCCTCGGGCTTCTTCTTGCCCATTGCCCGGCGCAGCATGTCGGCACCGCCGAGCGTGTAGCCACCGATGACCTGCGAGATCTGCATCACCTGTTCCTGGTACACGATGACGCCGTAGGTCGGCGACAGGCAGGCGGTCAGGTCGGGGTGGAAATAGTCGATCTTCTGCTGGCCCTTCTTGCGCAGGATGAAATCGTCGACCATCCCGGA
>JBFZCS010000094.1:0-6210 GCA_041307825.1 Azonexaceae bacterium | reverse complement strand
GGCTAGCTTTTTGTCGAGTTGCTCGATCGGGTAGGCGGCGTCGAAGCCGAAGGCGGTTTTGGCTGCCTTGGGGCCGTAGCGGTAGCCGTCCCAGATTTCGCGTTCTTCGTGCTTTTCGCGGCAGAAGAGGATGGATTTCGGCTTTTTGCCACCGATCAGCACGACGACGGCTTCCGGTTCCGGAAATCCGGCCAGGTACCAGAAGTAGCTGTCGAAGCGGTAAAGGTGATGCGCGTCGCGGTTGCGGATGACTTCCGGCGCCGTCGGCACGATGGCGACGCCGTCGCCGATAATTTTTAGCAGGCGCTTGCGGCGGGCGAGAAAGTGGGCGTGGGTCATGCGTTTTTCAGTTCCTGGTCCCGAAGTTCAAGGTCTAACTCCGCAAGGCGTTGCGGCGTCCCTACATCGACCCAGCGCCCGGCGAAGCGTTCCCCGGTCAGCGTACCGGCGGCGATGGCGGCATCGAGTAGCGGGCGCAGTTTCATCACCGTGCCGGGGGTTACGTTGGCGAAGAAGGCGGGCGAAAAAATGCCGATACCGGCGTAGGTGAGTGTTTGCTCACCATTCGCATAGATGACGCGTTCGCCGTCAAGGCTGAAGTCGCCGCCGGCGTGGTGGTCTGGGTTGTCTACCATGACCAGATGGGCGAATGCTGCGACCAGAGAAACAACACCCCAGGGGTGCTTCCTGCGGGGCGCGGCTGGCCCTGCGACCATAGAAATAACGGCTGGCCCCAGGGTCGACCGGGAAAAACGGCCAAAATCGAAAGCGCAATAGACGTCGCCATTGACCACCAGAAATGCCTCGCTACCGAGCAGAGGCAAGGCATTGGCAATGCCGCCGGCGGTTTCCAGCGCCCCGGGCGGTTCCGGTGAATAGCGGATCTGCAGACCCCACCGCGAACCGTCGCCGAGCGCCGCCTCGATCCGTTCGCCAAGGTGGGCGTGATTGATGACGACTTCCCGGAACCCGGCCGCCGCAAGTCGTTCGAGATGCCAGACGATCAACGGCTTGCCGCCGGCCATCAGTAGTGGCTTGGGCGTGTGGTCGGTCAGCGGGCGCATGCGTTCGCCACGCCCGGCGGCGAGGATGAAGGCTTTCATCAGAAGGTGTAGCCGACCTCTTCGCGCTTGCCCTCGAGGGCGTCGAACAAGGTAAGCAATGGCTTGAGCGCGACATAGCGGCTGGCGGTCTTGCGCGCGTAGCCGATGAAGCGCGGCAGGTCCTCGACGTATTTGTCCTTGCCGTCGCGGTATTTCAGGCGACAGAAGATACCGAGCACCTTGAGGTGGCGCTGCAGTCCCATCAACTCGTAATCGCGCCAGAAGTCGCCGAAGTCCGGGCGCAACGGCAGGCCGGCGGTGCGGGCCTTTTCCCAGTAACGGACGACCCAGTCGATCTCCTGTTCTTCGTCCCAGGAGATGAACGCGTCGCGGAACAGCGAGACGACGTCGTAGGCGATCGGCCCCATGACCGCATCCTGGAAGTCGATGATGCCCGGGGTCAGGGTTTCCGCGCTTTCGACGAGCATCAGGTTGCGCGGCATGAAGTCGCGATGCACGAAGACCTTGGGCTGGGCCAGCGCGCTGTTGATCAGGAACTTGAAGGTGCGGTCGAGCATGGCGGTTTCATCGGCGCTGAGTTGATAGCCGAGATGGCGCCCGACGAACCATTCGGGAAAAAGATCGAGTTCGCGGCGCAACAGGATCGCGTCGTAGGGCGGCAGGGTGCTCGCCCGGGTCGAAAGCTGCCACGTGATCAACACGTCGAGGACCGGGCGCATCAGCGTGTCGGCCAGGCTGAGGTCGGCGTTGAGCGCGTCGAGGTAGCCGATGCGGCCGAGGTCGGTGAGCAGCAGAAAGCCGTTTTCAAGATCCTGGTCCAGCACGCGCGGCGCAGCGAGATCGGCCTTGGCCAGCAGGCCGGCGACATGGATGAAGGGCTTGCAGTCCTCCTTTTCCGGCGGCGCGTCCATCAGGATGCGGGTGCCGCCGTCCGGCCAGGTCAGCCGGAAATAGCGGCGGAAACTGGCATCGGCCGAGGCCGGTGTGATGCGGACGGATTGATCGGGAAAACGGCTGGCCACCCAGTCGGTTACAAGTTGATCGCGCGTCGTGGCTTCCATAAGCGGGCAGGGTTCGGTTCGTTGTAAAATGGGGCGATTTTAACACTCGGGTATCGGCCGTTCCGGCCTCGGCCCTTTCTGATTGCCTTGATGACCGGTTTTGCCCGTCGCCCGCTTACCATTTTCATTTGTTGCATGTTTGCCGCCGTGCCGGCTGCCCATGCTGCGGAGGACGCCGATGGCCTGATTCCGGCCGCATCCGGGGTACGGATGACGACGCCGCGTCCGGGTGGAGCGGTGACGGAAGAGGCTGCTCTGGCGGATGACGGCGCCCCGTTGCGCCTGCGCAGCGAGCGCAGGTTCAATGTGCTGGGCCGCAAGAAGGCGCCGCTCGTTGCCGAAATCGGCATTCCCTATCCGGTCGACCTGAAGAAGGGCGATGCTTATCCGCTGTTTCTCGTCGCCGACCGGGTCGAAGGGCGCACCGACGAGGAGACCGTGGCGATCGGGGAGGTCGAGTTGCGCAAGATCGATACCCGGGTCTATGGCGACAGGATGACTTACTGGCCGCTGGATGACGAAATCGACGCGACCGGCAATGTGCGCATGTTGCAGGACGGCATGGAGGTCAATGCGCCACGGGTGCGCATGAGGATGTCCGAGCAGATCGGTTTTGCCGAACAGCCCGATTACGTCTTCGTCAGGGAAGTCGCCAGCAAATTCTATCGGCCGACGGTGATTCCGGCCACCGCGGCGACTTCGAATTTCACGACCTCCGGGGCGCCGATGATGGTCAATGTGCCCAACAGCTATGGCCTGCCGACCACCGCGCCACCGACCCGGCCGTCCATCGCCAGTGGCACGGCGGAACGGGCCGAGTTCGAGGGCGAGAACCAGGTCACGCTATTCGATACCACCTACTCGACCTGCAAGCCGGGCGACAGGGACTGGTACATCCGCGCCACGGAAATGCACCTCGACTACGACCGCGATGTCGGCGACGCGAAGAATGCCAGCCTGTGGTTCAAGGATGTCCCGCTCTTTTATTCACCAGTCGCCACTTTTCCGCTGAACAACAAGCCGCGATCGGGCTTCATGCATCCCTTCTTCGCGACGTCGACGCGTGACGGGGTGGACATCACCACGCCTTATTACTGGAATATCGCCCCCAATTACGATGCCACCCTCTACCCGCGCTACATGAGCAAGCGCGGTCTGCAACTGGGCGCCGAGGCGCGCTACCTCGATTTCAACTACTCCGGCAGGTCGCGAGCGGAGTACATGCCCAATGACCAGCTGGCCGATCGCGAGCGCTATGCCTACTTGGTTCAGCACCGGCAGAACCTCGGGCAGGGATTCTCGGCAACGGTCAACTACAATCGCGTCTCGGACGATCTCTATTGGCAGGAAACCTCGTCACGCCTGTTGCAGACCTCGCAGGTACAGTTGCCGCAGCAGTTTCAGCTCGGCTACATACCGCTTCCCGGGTTGCAGACCAACCTGCAGGTCCAGCGCTTCCAGACCCTGCAGACCGATCCGCAGAACCCGGTGGCGGTGCCGTATTTTCTTGAACCGCAGATCAATCTCGTCGGCTTCAAGCCCGATGTGCTGGCCACCGACCTGACGGTGATCGGCCAGTATTCGCGCTTCAGTCATGTAACGCGGGTTCAGGGCGACCGAATGGTGCTCTACCCGCAGTTATCGTTGCCCATCGTGCACCCGGCCTTCTTTGTCATCCCCAAGATCGGGGTCAGTGCGACCCAGTACGGGTTGACGAACCTGACTCTTGGCCAGGATTCGAGTATCTCGCGCGTTCTTCCCATCTTCTCGATCGACTCCAGCCTGATCTTCGAACGCGAGACCAGCCTGCTCGACAAGGCCTTCATCCAGACGCTGGAGCCGCGCCTGTACTATGTCAATATTCCGTACAAGGATCAGAGCAACATCCCGCTCTTCGATTCGGCCCAGGCGGACTTCAACTTCGCCCAGATATTTTCCGAGAATCGCTTCAGCGGCTACGATCGCATCAATGATGCCAACCAGATGACCGCGGCCGTGACGACGCGCTTTCTTGACGGAGCTACCGGAACCGAACGCTTCAAGGCCATGGTCGGGCAACGTTATTACTTCAGCCAGAGCCGGGTGGGCCTCAACTACACGCCGCTCGGCTCGCCCATCGTTCCCGTCGGCGATCAGCCGCAGGGTTACTCCAACCTGCTGGCGGCCGCCACCGGTCTGATCATGCCCAAGACCTATGCCGACGTGGCCTGGGACTACAACTACCGCAATGGCTACAGCGACCGGATTGCGGCTGGCATACGCTATCAGCCCGAACTGGCCAAGGTGCTCAGCGCCGGCTATCGCTACACGCGCGATCCGAACTTCGACATCGCCCAGGTCAATCAGATCGACATTACCGGCCAGTGGCCGCTGACCAGTCGCCTCTACGCGGTCGGCCGTTATAACTGGTCCTTCCTCGGCAAGCAGACGGTCGGCGATCCATCCCCCGGCGGCCAGTTGCTCGAAGCCATCGCCGGCTTCGAATACAATGCCGGATGCTGGGCGGCGAGGGTGGTCGCCCAGCGCCTGGCGGCGCTTTCCGGGTCGCCGAATACCACGCTTTTCCTGCAGCTCGAGCTGACCGATTTCGGCAGCGTCGGGTCGAATCCGATCAGTCTCCTGCGCCGCTCCATCCCCGGCTACGGCAAGACCAACGAGTTGAATACTTCCAGCAGCCTGCTCACGACACAATGACCGCCATGCACCCATACCTCCGCAGCCTTACCTTTCTTGCCTTCATTTCGGCCTGTTTCTTCGCGGGGCCAGCCGGCGCGGCGCCAGTCGATCCGGTCGAGGCGGACCGCATCGTCGCGGTCGTCGGCGACGAGGTCATTACGCAATACGACTTGCGGCAACGCCTGGCAACCGCGCTCAAGCAGTTGCAGAAGCAGAACACGACCCTGCCGCCGCAGGAGGTGCTCGAGCGCCAGTTGCTGGAGCGGATGATCATGGATCGCGTCCAGATGCAATTTGCCCGCGAGACGGGTCTCAAGGTGGATGATGCCCAGCTTGATCAGGCGATCACCAAGGTTGCCGCCAACAACAAGATGACGCCGCAGCAGTTCAAGGCTGCGCTGGAGAAGGACGGTGTCAACTACGCGGCTTTCCGCGAGGAAATTCGCGGCGAACTGACGATGGTCCGCTTGCGCGAGCGCGAGGTGGATAGCAAGCTCATTATCTCGGACGGCGAGATTGACATGTACCTGGCCAATCAGGCGAGTACCGGCGGTGGCGAGGAATATCATCTGGCCCACATCCTGTTGCGCGCGCCGGAATCGGCAAGTCCGGAAGCCTTGCAGAAGCTGCGCCTGCGCGGCGAGCAGGCGCTCCAGCGGGCGCGCGAGGGAACGAGCTTTGCCGAACTGACGGCAAGCTTCTCCGATGCGCCGGATGCATTGCAGGGCGGCGATCTCGGCTGGCGCCCGATGGACCGCCTGCCACAACTGTATGCGGAAACCGCGGCGCGCATGCAGCCGGGCGATGTCAGCGAACTGCTGCGCTCCTCGGCCGGCTTCCACATCCTGAAACTCGTTGCCAAGCGGGGCGGCAGCGGCGGCCCGGTCTCGATACAGCAGACGCATGCCCGGCACATCCTGATTCGCGTCAATGAGGTGGTCTCCGAAACCGAAGCGCGGCGCAAAATGGAAAGCCTGCGTGAGCGCCTGGTGAATGGCGGCGATTTTGCCGAGCTGGCAAGGCTCTATTCGCAGGACGGGTCGGCCGGGAAGGGCGGCGATCTGGGCTGGATCAGCCCGGGCGATACCGTTCCCGAATTCGAGCGCGCGATGGGTGCGCTGAAGGACAACGAAGTCAGCCCGGTGGTCCAGACCCAGTTCGGCATGCACCTGATTCAGGTTCTCGAACGCCGCTCACGCGATGTTTCGGAAGATCGCAAGCGCGCGGTTGCCCGCCAGGCCCTGCGCGAACGCAAACTCGAAGAGGCCTATCAGGACTGGCTGCGCCAGGTACGCGATCGCGCCTACGTCGAAAACCGTCTCGACGAGAAATGATGCCGCCGCGCATCGCCGTTACCAGCGGCGAACCTGCCGGCATCGGACCGGAACTCTGTTTCAAACAGAGTTCCG
>JBFZCS010000093.1:0-2627 GCA_041307825.1 Azonexaceae bacterium | reverse complement strand
GCAAGCTGCGCAGGAAACGTGGCTTGGCGCGCATCTTCCGTTGCCACTCCGGATCGCGCACCTTGGCGCGATAGGCCATGTAGGCATGGTCGTCGATGCACAGGGCGTCGCCGTGCGAGAGCACGAAAGACCATTCGGGCAGGACCAGCAAATAAGGATCGGGTAGCAGCGCCATGCCGGCGGCTGTGGCGAACTGCTCGCCGATGGCGAAATCGCGGTTGCCGTGTATGAACCAGATTTTCAGCCCGGCATCGCTGGCGGCGCGCAAGGCTGAAATGATGGCTGTATGGTAGGCGTCGTCGATGTCGTCGCCGACCCAGACCTCGAAAAAATCGCCGAGGATGTACAACGCCTCCGCCTGCCGGGCGCGGCCCGCCAAAAAGCGGAGGAACAAAGCAGTCGCCCCGGGTGACCGGGGCGACAGGTGCAGGTCGGAGATGAAAAGGATCAAACGATCTCGGCCTTCTCGATGATCACGTCCTCGACCGGCACGTCCTGATGGAAACCCTTGTTGCCGGTCTTGACGGCGCGGATCTTGTCGACGACATCGAGGCCTTCGACGACTTCGCCGAACACGCAGTAGCCCCAGCCTTGGCCCGACGGCGACTTGAAGTCGAGGAAATCGTTATCGACGGTGTTGATGAAGAACTGCGCGGTGGCCGAGTGCGGATCGTTGGTACGCGCCATGGCGACGGTGCCGCGCTTGTTCTTGAGGCCGTTGGCGGCTTCGTTCTCGATTGGCGCTTGGCACGGCTTCTGGTTCATGTTGGGTTCGAAGCCGCCGCCCTGGATCATGAAGTTCTTGATCACGCGGTGGAAAACGGTGTTGTCGTAGTGGCCGGCCGCGACGTAGGCGAGGAAATTAGCGACCGTCTTCGGGGCCTTCTCGACGTTGAGTTCGAGGGAGATGACGCCGTGATTGGTGGTGAGTTTGATCATGCTTGAGTCCTTATTTTTCGGAGATGATTTTGACGCTCTGGATGACGACCGGCGTGGTCGGCACATTCTGGTAATAGCCCGCGTTGCCGGTCGGCACCTTGGCGATCTTGTCGACGACGTCCATGCCCGAGGTGACCTTGCCGAACACGGCATAGCCGAAGCCGCTCGGATCGTTGCGGTTGGGATGATTCAGGGCGTCGTTGTCCTTCAGGTTGATGAAGAACTGGACGCGCGCCGAATGCGGGTCGCTGGTGCGCGCCATCGCGATGCTGCCACGATTGTTGGGCAGGTCGCTGGTCGCTTCATTCTTCAGGAGGGGGGTCAGGACTTTCTTTTCTTCCATGGCCCGCGAGAAACCGCCGCCCTGGATCATGAAGTCGTCGATGACGCGATGGAAGATGGTGCCGTCGTAGAAGCCGTGCTTGGCGTTGTAGAGAAACATTGCGGCCGTCTTCGGCGCCTTCTCGGCGTTGAGTTCGATGGTGATCTTGCCCAGCGAGGTCGTCATTTCGACGGTCGGGGCGGCCCATGCGGCAAGCGAGAGGAGCAGGCCGGCGGTCAGGGTGGAAAGTTGCTTGAGCATCGCGTGTTCCTCGACAGGTTATTGTTTGGCAGAATTGTTGCCAGCGGCGGCATCCGCCGGCTTGACGGGCGACCTGGACGGTACGGCGAGCAGGTCGCGCGCAAGGACCCGTTTGGCCTGCACCGACTTGCTCGCGCCTTCGAGCTGAACCGCCTTGCCATAGGCCTGACTGGCCAGCTTGGCATACAGGTCGCCGAGATTCTCGTAGGCGGTCGCATACGACGGGTGAGCTTGGATCGCCATTTCGAGCGCCATGCGCGCCCGTTCGTACTGCTTCTGGCTGGCGTAGAGCACGGCCAGATTGTTGTAGGGCTCGGGAAATTCCGGGTAATCCTCGGTCAGCTTGGTGTAGACCGCAATCGCCTCGTCGGTCCGGTTCATTTCGCTGTAGATCACGCCCTTGAGAAAGCTGGCCTGGACGTCATCGGGCGAACTGCCCAGGTAGATATCGACCGCCGCCAGCGCCTGCGGGTACTGACGCTGTTTGATCAGGCGCTGGACATCCGCCAGGGTCTCGGCCAGCAGCGGGGCGCTGATGCCGATTGCCAGCCCGAAGACGATCGCCCGCAGCGCTCCGGATACCCGGAAACGCGGCTGTGGCAGGGGGGCTGAGGTCATCGCTATGCTATACTCGGCGCAGGTTTACAATCGTTCGATTCTACCAAGAACGCCAGCCTTTCCAAAGCTTCACGAGCGGCTGACGACGTTGCGAAATCCCACTTCCGATGCTCACAATCAATAATTCCCTGAAACGGGAAAAGCAGGTCTTCACGCCCATCGAACCGGGCAAGGTGCGCATGTACGTGTGCGGCATGACCGTCTATGACTATTGCCACCTCGGGCACGCCCGCGTCATGGTCGTTTTCGACATGGTCTATCGCTGGCTCAGGGCCAGCGGCTATGACGTGACCTATGTCCGTAACATCACCGACATCGACGACAAGATCATCAAGCGGGCCAGCGAGAATGGCGAAACGATCCAGCAGCTGACCGATCGCTTCATCGCCTTCATGCACGAGGATGCCGATGCGCTGGGCGTCCTGCGCCCCGACTACGAGCCGCGCGCTACCGAGTTCGTGCCGGAGATGCTCGACCTGATCGGCCA
>JBFZCS010000092.1:0-2919 GCA_041307825.1 Azonexaceae bacterium | reverse complement strand
ATGACCGTCGTCGAAAAATACGATGTTCCCGGTGGTCCCGACGACATGGAAGTCCGGGCCGACGGCAAGGAACTCTGGGCGACCGCCCGTTTCGCCCGCCGTGTTCAGGTCATCGACCTGATGACAAAAACCCTGAAGGCTTCGATCCCGGTCGGCAGTTCGCCGCACGGCGTATTCTTCTTGAACCACGCAGCCCGCAAATGAGCACCGGAAGCTTCGTGCGGCGCCTGACGCTGGTCGCCGCCATGGCCGGTGCAGCCGGCATCGCGAACGCCGCCTGCAGCGCTACCCTGTATCTGACTTTCGACACCGGCAACATGCGCCATGCCGAACTGATCGCCGAGACGCTGGCGAAGCACAGGGCCAGGGCCACCTTCTTCGTGGCCAACGAAAAGACGCTGCGGGGCGACAATGCACTGGACCAGACCTGGGCGGCCTACTGGCAGGCCCGTGTCGCCGAGGGCCATGCCTTCGGCAGTCATACCTGGCGGCACGGCAGTTTTCGCCAGGACCAAGGCCAGCTGACCCGCTACCGCCTGATGGATGGCAAGACCGAGACCCTCGACGACGATGCCATCTGCGCCGAAATTCACCGCCCCGACAGCCGCTTCAAGGAGCTCACCGGGCGCGCCCTCGATCCGCTGTGGCGCGCCCCCGGCGGGCGCACCACGCCCCTGACGCTGAAGGCCGCGCAAGCCTGCGGTTACCGCCATGTCGGCTGGGCGCCGGCCGGTTTCCTAGGCGATGAATTGCCCTCCGAAACCTACCCCAATGCCCTGCTGGTCGAGCGCGCGCTGAAAAACCTCAAGGACGGCGACATCGTCATGGCGCATCTCGGCATCTGGTCGCGCAAGGATCCGTTGGCGCCGGCGCTCGACGAATTGCTCGGCGGACTCGAGGCCCGGGGATTCTGTTTCGCAACGCTGGCGACCGGCTAGAGAAATGCTCCAGACCTTTCTCGACACCTTCGTGCTGATCCAGGGCTGGCTGCTCGAACACATCGTGCAGCCGCCATTGCTGGCGCTGGGTTTCGGCAGTTATCTGGAAGCCGCGTTCGACGGCGTCGAGTTTTTCCTCTATGGGGTCCTGCAATTGAGCATTGCCTACCTGTTGCTGCGTCCGCTCGAATATTTCCGCCCCATCGAGCACTGGCCGGATCGCAAAGCCGTACGCGTCGATGTGCTTTATGCTTTTCTCGATCGCCTGGGCATCATTCCGCTCGCCGTTTTCGCCTTGCTGACGCCCTTCATCACCGGCGTCGAGGGCTGGCTGCGCTTTCATGACGTCATACCACCGCAGCTCGAGGACGCCTTTCCGGCGCTGGAAAGGCATCCGCTACTGGCCTTTTTCATCTATCTGTTCATTATCGATTTCGCCGAATACTGGCGCCATCGCCTGTCGCACACCTTCGGCTGGTGGTGGGCGCTGCATGCGATTCATCACAGCCAGCGCCAGATGTCGCTGTGGACCGACAGCCGCAATCATTTGCTCGATGACCTGATCGGCGGCGCCTGGTTTGCCGTGATCGCGCTAGTCATCGGCGTACCGCCCGGGCATTTCATCGGGCTCATGGTGGCGATCCGCATCGTCGAGAACCTTTCTCATGTGAATGCCCGTCTGAGTTTCGGCTGGCTCGGCGAACGCCTGCTGGTCAGCCCGCGCTATCACCGCTGGCATCACGCCGTCGATCTGCCCGATGGCCGGAAATATCGCCATGGCTGCAATTTCGCCATCCTGTTCCCGATCTGGGACCGCCTGTTCGGGACCCAATACATGGGAGCGGGTCTACCGGCCACCGGCGTTCACTCGCCACTCCTCGCCTCGCCCGAGCATGCCGATCATTTCTGGGCCCAGCAGAAGGACGGCATCGCAGGCCTGATCAAGGCCTTGCGCGCCGCGCTGCGGCCGGAACAGCGCTGAGCCGGCAACGCCGGTCCACCAATCGAATCAGGCGAAACGCGGCTTGCGCTTCTCGGCAAAGGCCATGAGACCCTCGGCGAAGTCCGGCTCGGCGGCACACCGGGCGAAGCTTGCCTGCTCGGCCGCCAGTTGCGTTTCCAGCGAACTCGAGAATGACTGGTTGAGCAGCGCCTTGGTTCGGGCCAGTGCCCGGGCCGGCCCCGCTTTCAGACGCGCGGCCAATGTCAGACATTCTTCGTCCAGGGCCGCTGCCGGCACGGCGCGGTTGATCAAGCCGAGGCCGACCGCCGTCTGCGTATCGAAGCGCTCGCCCAGCAGCGCGATTTCCGTCGCCTTTTTCAGTCCGACCAGGCGCGGCAGGGCCCAGGTAGCGCCGCCATCCGGTGACAGGGCGATGTGGCAGTAGGCCAGCGTGAAATAGGCGGAATCGGCTGCCAGGGCAAAGTCGCAGGCCATCATCAGCGACATGCCATAGCCGGCGGCGGCGCCCCGGACGGCAGCGATGACCGGCTTGTCCATGTGCCGGATATTGCGGGTGGTGGCATGTACTTGCGCCAGCCTGTCGTTCATGCGCGCCTCGATATCGCCGGCATCGCGCCCGGCGATCTCGGTGGCGAACCATTTCAGATCCCCGCCGGCCATGAAATGGTCGCCACTGCTGCGCAGGATCACCACGCGTGTGTCGCCATCGGCCGCCGCGCGGGCAGTTGCCGTTTCCAACGCGACGATCATTTCGCCGTTCAGTGCGTTGAGCGCCTCGGGCCGGTTGATGGTCAGGACGGCGATGCCATCGACAAGCTGATAGCTGACAAGGGACATGAAAAACCTCCGATATAGCTTTTTTCCGGTTCGATATTCAGGCCACGGATGCGCAACGCTGCCGGCGCAACCTAGCCGCCTTCGTTTTCCTTGAGTTTCTCGATGACCAGCGGAAATGCCCCGGAACCGATCAGGGCGACGGCGGAAACGATGAAGGCCAATCCGGCCATCGGGTCCTCG
>JBFZCS010000091.1:0-5160 GCA_041307825.1 Azonexaceae bacterium | reverse complement strand
CATGACCTTGCCCTGGGAAGCAGGCTCCCACATCTTCTTGAGTTCGTCGACGGTAACCTGCTTGAGGAAAGCGTTCTTGGGGTTGATGACGACGGTCAGCGCATCATAGGCGACCGGCATTTCGATATATTCGACGCCGGCGGCCTTGCAGTCTTCCATTTCCTTGGCGGTGATCGGACGCGAGGCATTGGAGAAATCGGTCTCGCCGCGGCAGAACTTCTTGAAGCCGCCGCCCGTGCCGGAAATGCCGACCGTCACCTTGACGGCGTTTTTCTTGGCTTTCTGGAATTCCTCGGCAACGGCTTCGGTGATCGGATACACCGTCGACGAGCCGTCGACCTTGACAACGTCTGCCTGGGCTGCCTGGGCAGCGAACAGCGCGATTCCGGCTAATGCCAACGCCGAGACGATCTTGGATTGCTTGAACATGGGGTAACTCCTGCACATGATTGGTTGAACAACAATGTGCAGGCTACCCCCACTTTGTTACAGCCGAATGACAGGCTGCAACAAAGCGCAGAGCGGGGGATTCAGCCTTTTTTTGCCGGTCGACCGGTCTTGATGCGGTCGACCCGCGCCATCACGGCGGTCAGTTCGACATTATCCAGAACCGACAGCAGCGCGACCCCGGCGCGCAACAGTTCGCTGCGCTTGACATTGCCGCCGAGCGACGCGATGCGCTTCTTGAGCGCGACAATCTGGGCATACTCGATTTCCGGCATCGAGAAGGCGTGGCGAACCAGTTTCGGCTTCTTGCCGCTCTTTGCCGCCTTCGCCGTCCTGGCTTTGATGACCGGCGACACGCTGGGCGGCTGCGCGAGCTTGACGGCCTGCGCCTTGGCCAGTGCGTCGGCCAGCGCCTTTTTGTTCTTCGCCTTGGTTTCTTCCAGCTTGCTCAACCGGGGTGCAGTGGATTTCACTGGCGCCAGCTTGGCGGTAGCCGCAACCTTCGTTGCCGCAACCTTGACGGCAGGCAATTTCGCGGCAGCGGGCTTTTTTACCGCCGGCCCGACGACTACGGTTTTTTCCGCGACGGGTTTCTCGGTCACAACCGGCACTGGCGCCTCGGGACTCTTGTTTTCAGGCATTGCGCTCTCCACTAAAACTGGATGTCTAGTTTAGCGAATTGTGCAAGACGAATGATTAAACTTTTTTGACATGTAAAATATGCCGCGACCAAAACAAGGGAGACACACCATGACTCAGGACGAACTCAAACAGGCGGTCGCTCAGGCGGCAGCCGACTATGTAGCCGCGAACGCTCCGGAAGGCGCCATTATCGGCGTCGGCACCGGCTCGACGGCGAATTTCTTCATCGACGCCCTGGCGCCGCTCCGCCCCCGCTACAAGGGCGCCGTCGCCAGTTCGGAAGCGACGCGCAAGCGCCTCGAGGGGCACGGTTTCGCCGTATTCGATCTCAACGACATCGAGGAGATTCCGTTCTATGTGGATGGCGCCGATGAAATCGACGGCGGCCTGAACATGATCAAGGGCGGCGGCGGCGCGCTGACGCGCGAAAAGATCGTCGCGGCGGTCGCCCGGCAATTCATCTGCATCGCCGACAGTTCCAAGGTCGTCGAGACGATGGGGCGCTTCCCGCTGCCGGTCGAAGTCATCCCGATGGCGCGCGCCCACGTCGCCCGCGAACTGGCGAAACTCGGCGGAACGCCCGTCCTGCGCGAAGGTTTCGTCACCGACAACGGCAATGTGATCCTCGATGTCAAGGGTCTTGCGATCGTCGATCCGAAGGCGCTGGAAGCGCAGATCAACCACATTACCGGCGTCGTCACCAACGGCCTGTTCGCCATCCGCCCGGCCAACCTCCTGCTGCTCGGCACCGCCGACGGGGTCAAGACCATTTCCTGATTCATTTTCCTGTCACATTGGGGCGCTAGCGTGGCGACACTCCATCGCCACCGGGAGCACCCGCGCCATCAAGCTGCTCGACGCAACTTTCGAAACGCTCGGCGAAGCACAACGATCCTTGCTTCATTCAATGGAGGCGCCGGATACGCAGGACCGCACAACAAGCAGGTAAGCATCCCGTTCGCGGGAACATCAGTCTCTCTCCATTTGCCCGGCGCTGCCGGGCTATTTTTTGTCTTCCCGATCGAATGCGGGGAAGGGTGGTTGCGGTCGACTCATTAAAAACAGCAATTTTCATCGTCCTGTAACCGGGCAGCCGCATCCTCACGTTTCCGGATGGTCATCAACGACGGGAGATTGCGATGACGGAAACATTGTTCTGCTACTGCTGCAGAATTCATCACCCCAAGGACGAGATGCGCCGCTTCGCGACCAGACGCGGCGAGCGCTGGCGCTGCCTGCGCAGTATCAGGGCAGCGCAGGGCAGCCTGGGCGAACGGGATGCCTTCGGACGACAGCAGTCCTCACTTAACCGGCTGGCAGCAAGCGAGATGACTGAACGTGTGACCCTGCTGAGTCCGGGGATCCGCTCGTCATGAGCAAGCTGTTGATCCGCGCGCTTGACACGCATGATCCGGCGCAGCTGGCGTCCAGTATAGACCTGGTCGAGCAGGCTTTTGCCGACCCTGAGCGTTATGACCGGGAGCGCATTGCGCGGGAGATGCTTGGCCACCACCTGGTGTTTTACCGCCAGTTCTTCGTGGCCATCAAAGGCGGCCGGATCGTTGGCGTTGCTGGCGTCAAGGCGGCCGACTGGGCTGCAAAGACGCACCTGCTGTACCTCTCGGCGGTCACGCCGGAAATGCGTGGCCAGGGCATTGGTCGCGCGCTCGTCGAGGTACGCATGGAGTGGGTCGAACGACAGTTTTCCAGCGGGCGAATGCTGGTGTCGACTGCCCGGACGAAGCGTTTCCGGGAACTTGGCTTCGTCGAGGTCAAAGGCAGCGAAATCAACGACTGTCACTTGATGATGTACCGCTTCTGAAAACACGATCGCTGGCGGGCGTCCACTTCGGCCGAATCTTCAGGCGGGGTTTATGGTCATGTTCCTGAAACATGGGGTAGCGATAGTTGCGGAAATTGATTCATCGAGAACCGCCATGACCAATTCCTGTTTTGACCCACGCGCCGAAGAAAGCGACCGTAACCTCGCATTCGACATGCTGGCCGACCCGTTCCGCCGTCGCCTGCTGACGGCGACCGCCCTCACCGCTGCCGGCGGCGCCCTGGCTGCCGCCGGGATTCCTCTTCCCAGCCTGGCTGCCAGCGCCGGTCGTGCCGCCGGGGCGATCCACGGTTTTGCCGGCATCCCCCCATCCAGTGCCGATGCGGTCGTGCTGGCCGCTGACCACGCCGCCAGCCTGCTCTTCGCCTGGGGCGACCCGATCTCCGACGGGCCGCGTGCCCGCGCCGATGCCGGTGACGATGCCACCGCCCAGATGCAGCAGGCTGGCATGCACCACGATGGCATGCACTTCTTCCCCTTCGTCGACAATGGCAAGCCGTCGTCGACCCACGGCCTGCTGTGCATCAACCACGAATACACCGACGACGGCCTGTTGCATAGCGGCGGCATGCAGGACTGGAGTGCCGAAAAGGTGGCGAAGTCGAAGGCCGCGCACGGCGTCTCGGTCATCGAGGTGCGCCGCGACCAGGATGGCTGGCAAGTCGCCCGTCCGTCCCGTTTGGCGCGGCGCATCAGCGCCGACACGCCGTGCCGGATCAGCGGTCCGGCACGCAACCATCCGGCGCTGATCACCGCCACCGACCGCCGCGGCGAAGTCGTGCTCGGCACGGTGAACAACTGCGCCATGGGCGTCACCCCGTGGGGTACCTACCTGACCTGCGAAGAAAACTTCAACGGCTACTTCAAGGGACCGCCGGCGCCGAGCGCCGACCAGAAGCGTTATGGCCTGACCGAGAAGGGCTT
This sequence comes from Azonexaceae bacterium, assembly GCA_041307825.1. Classification (GTDB taxonomy): domain Bacteria; phylum Pseudomonadota; class Gammaproteobacteria; order Burkholderiales; family Rhodocyclaceae; genus Azonexus. The sequence continues at coordinate 1,304 of JBFZCS010000091.1, read as the reverse complement.
CGGCTTCCGCTGGCACGAACACGACGAACGGTTCGACGCCACACGCCACCCCAACGAAGTCAACCGCTTTGGCTGGGTCGTCGAGATCGACCCCTGGCGCCCCGACCAGCCGCCGGTCAAGCGCACCGCGCTCGGCCGCTTCAAGCACGAGGGCGCCACCGTCACGCTGGCCCGCGACGGCCGGGTCGTCGTCTACATGGGCGACGATGAGCGCTTCGAGTACGTCTATAAATTCGTCTCGCGCGACCGCTTCCACGCAGGCAACGCGGGCAACGCCAGCCTGCTTGACGACGGCACCCTTTACGTCGCGCGCTTCGACGATGACGGCAAGGGCCGCTGGCTGCCGCTGCGCCATGGCGAAAAATACCCGAATGGCGCGTTGACCGCAGACAATGGGTTTACCAGCCAGGGGGAAGTCGTGATTCGTTGCCGCCAGGCCGCGGACCTCGCCGGTGCGACAAAAATGGACCGCCCGGAGTGGATCGCGGTGCACCCGCAAAGCGGCGAGGTTTACGTCACGCTGACCAACAACGGCAAGCGCGGCACGCCCGAGATGCCCGGCCTGAACGCCGCCAATCCGCGGCCGGAAAACCATTTCGGCCACATCGTCCGCTGGCGGGAAAACCACCATGACGCAGCATCGACCGTATTCGAATGGGACATTTTCGCGCTCGCCGGCGATCCGCAGAACCCGGACCCGAACAAGCAGGGCAACATTCGCGGGGACGCCTACGGCAGCCCCGACGGCCTGTGGTTCGACCCGGACGGCCGCCTGTGGATCCAGACCGACGTATCGACCAGCGTGCTGAACAAAGGCGACCATGCCAATCTGGGCAACAACCAGATGCTGGTCGCCGACGTCAAAAGCGGTGACACCCGCCGCTTCCTCACTGGACCGAAGGGCTGCGAGCTGACCGGCATCACCACGACACCGGACGGCAAGACGCTGTTCGTCAATATCCAGCACCCCGGCGAGACGGCCAGCGAGCGTGCCGACCCGGCCAATCCGACCGCCGTTTCCGCTTGGCCGGCCAGCCAGTTTCCGCAAGCGGTCGGTGGCCGTCCGCGCTCGGCCACCATCGTCATCGCCCGGCCGGACGGCAAGCCGGTAGCGACCTGACCTGAAAAGCAGAAACCCCGCCGCAGCGGGGTTTCCTCGGGGCCGGTCCGGCGCTCAGGCCTTGGGCGGAACGTAGCCCTGGATCTGGTCGGCGCCTTCGCCGAAGAAATGCTTCTCGACCTGCTCGACCAGATATTTGCGGTGCTGCGCATCGACCAGGTTGAGGCGGTTTTCGTTGATTATC
>JBFZCS010000090.1:0-20213 GCA_041307825.1 Azonexaceae bacterium | reverse complement strand
CGCGAACAGCGGCTCAGATCGTCCGTGTCGCAGGTCGGGGTGAAGCGGCGAAACTCCGCCGGGTAGCGCTTGTAGTAGGCCGGGCCATGGTTGCCCAGCTCGTGCAGCACCAGTACCAGGTTGCCGTGGGTGTCGCGCAGCAAACCTTCGGCACCCTGCAGCAGGGCCTCGTCCAGGCAGCGATCGCCGTCGCACAGATCAGGACTCGCCACCGGATCGGGACGCTGCACCTCCAGGCCATCGCATACCCCCTTGCAACCCGACTGGTTGTCGCGCCAGACAACCTTCAGGCCGGCGTGCTGCAGCACGTGCAGCAGCGATTCGCTGCCACGGATCGCGTCCTCGTCGTAATTGCGCCGCCCCTGCATCGAGAACAGGCAGGGGACCGAGACTTCGGTGTTCGTACCGCAGCTGTCGACGTCGGCGAAGTTGATCACATCGCGCTGCGCCAGTTCGGGCGTGGTCGGGTGCGGGCTGTGTCCGCTCAGCCCCCAGTTCGCCGCGCGGACCGTTTCGCCGACCACCAGCACGAACAGCACCGGCTTGTCGCGGCGCTGCCAGCTCGGCGCGAGCACGGCATCGGTGCCGATCGGGCGTTTCGCCATGGGCGCGGCCTTCGCATCCTTGACCAGCACCCGACCGAGCGAATAGACAGCGTTGGCCGGCGTGATCAGATAGCGTATTTCCTTGTGATTGCGCATCTGCCCGGAGAAGTCCTTGAACACCAGCGACAGCGCGCCGGCGCCGACCAGCACCGCCAGCAGGATCGCACCGCTGCGCAGCACAGTGCCTCGTCCGAGGCTGCGCCGGCGCAGGCGCGTGCGATGCAGGACGACCAGCGGCAGCCCAGCGAACAGGAACAGGTGAGGCACAAGGTCAAGTGTGAACAGCTCGCGCGCCTCGGCCACATCGGTGCGCAGCATGTTGCGCAGCATCTCCGGGTTGAGGTAGATGCCGAACTTGCCCATGTAGAAGCTGGCGAAAGCGGAAATAACGATCAGCAGGCCAAGCAGCGGCTTCGCCGTCCAGCGGTTCATCAGCAGACCGAAGACGATGAACTGCAGCGCGCCAATCCCGGTTCCGAGCGCCAGCGCGTAGCCCCAACTGGCCGCATCAGCAACCGAGCGCCCGGCCAGCCCTGCCTGCCAGAAGGGGAAATTGCTGGTCAGGACGAAAAACAGGCACAGGGCCAGCAACAGGGCTTCCTGACCGATCTCCGGCCTCCAGCCGCGGTAAGCCTGGCGCAGCCTGGCAAACCCGGAATTCACGGGCTCTCCGGGCGACAACGGGATTGAGCCGTTGGCGGCGGCCGGGGGCAGGACGAGGGTAGATTCGATCATTACGGCGCGTGGTTATGGATGACACCCCGCAATCTAGGCTCGCCGCAGTGAGGAATCAGTGAGCGAAAAGTGAGGAAATTGTGATGCCGGGGGGCGCGACGAGCCCCCCGGGGAAGCGGGGGTCAGCGAGCGGCGGGCACGCCGAAATCCACCTCGATCGAGGCGCCGCCCCCGGGGCGGTTGCATGCGCGTACCGACCAGCCGCAGGCTGTGCAGATGTGCTTGACCAGTGCAAGCCCGAGACCATGGCCGGGTTTGCTGCCGCGATGATGAAAGCGTTCGAAAATCTGATCCGGCTCGCCATTGGGGAGCCCCGGTCCGCGATCCTGCACGGACAGGCGACTGCCCTCCAGTACGCAGCTCACCCCCATCCCCTCGCCGTGCCGCAACGCATTTGCCAGCAAATTGCGGAGAACCAGCTGCAAAAGTGCAGGATCAGCCTGCAACACCGCCGACCCCGGGATATGCAGTTCGAGCTTGACCGGCTTGGTCGACTGGCTTTGGATGCCGCCCCAGGCACTGCGAATCGCATCGGCCACGCTCACCGCCTCCAGCAGTTGCGGACGCGCCTCGCGGGCCAGCAGCAACAGGCTTTCGGCCAACTGCGTCGTACTGTCGGTGGCTGCGATGATCCGTTCCGCACGCCGCCGCACTGTGTTGGGCAAGGCTTCGTTGGTCGCGAGCATTTCGGCATCGCTGCGAATGCCGGCCAGGGGGGTGCGCAGTTCATGCGACAGGTTGGCACTGAAGTCGCGCTCACGCGTCAGCAACTCGGCCTGGCGCGTCTCTGCAGCATCTAGCGCCTGCGCCACGGCAAGCAGCTCCTGCTCCATGCCAGGCTGCGAGAGCGGCGCGTCACGCCCTCCCTCCAAGACCCGCGCAGCCAGGGATTCGAGCCCCAGCGTCAGTCGTCCGGCAATGGCGTACACCAGAATCATCACCAGCACGCTCAGGACGAGCGCGCTGACAATAATCACCGTGCCGAGCGCGATTTCCCGCGCTTCAGTCTCGGACCAATCGTAGACCAGGATGAAGCGCGAGCCATTTGCCTCGCGCACCCCGACCTGATATTCGCGGTCGCCTTCACGAAATTCGTGATTGCCGATCGGCAAGTCCGCGAGCGCAGGCGGCAATGCAGCTGGCAGGGGTTCGCCAGACACCAGCCGGTAAAGCTTCATTGTCGGCGTGTTGGGCAGCGCAAGTTCCGGCGAGTGACGCGAGACCTCGATGCTGTAGGCAAGCTGGCCAGCGAGAATTTCGTCGATGAAGTCCTGCTCCATCTCTTCATACGTCATCAGGAGAGCGATGGCCTGGCCGAGAATCAGCAACAGCAGGGCGGCAGACATCGATACGGCAATACGCATCCGCATGCTCGAGGGCAGCCAACGAAGGGCAGCTGGGCGCAGGCCCGCTTCAGCGGCAGACGAGCTTGTATCCGATGCCATGGACATTGACCACCTCGGCGTCGCTGCTCTCACCCAAGGCACGCCGCAGGGTGTGCAGGACACTGCGCAGATTGTCGCTGGACTCCTGCTCGTGGCCCCAGATCGAGATCTCCAGTTCGCGCCGGGAAAATACCCGGTTGGGCTGCGACAACAGCTCCGCGACCAGCCGCATCGCCTTGGGCGGAAGTTGCAGCACGCGGCCGGAGAGGCGAGCCTCCTGCGCAACGCTGTCATATTCCAGGGCCCCCTGGCGCAGGATTCCGTCCGGCCGTCGCGCGCCGCTGCGTCTGACCAGCGCCAGGAGACGGACTTCCACCTCCTGCAGGGCGAACGGCTTGACCAGATAGTCGTCGACGCCGGCGTCGAAACCGACCAGCTTGTCTTCCAGGGTGTCGCGCGCGGTGAGGATCAGCAGCGGCAGCGGATTGCCCTCGGCGCGCAGACGGCGGGCCAGCGCAAGACCGTCGCCGTCGGGCAGGTTGCGGTCGAGCACCGCCGCGTCGAACACCTGTTGGCCGAGCAGCCGCGAGGCTGTCGCCAGACAGTCGGCGTAATCGCACTGGTGGCCGTGCGACTCTAGGTACTCGTAGAGGTTTTCTGCGATGGTGCGGTCGTCTTCGATGATCAGCAGATGCATGGGGCTAGCATATTACACGCGCGAAGCCCGTCATTTGGCAGGCTCCCTATCCGGGAACGGACCGCCCTCCAGGAACATAGGGTTTCCCGGGGCGCGGCAGCCTGTCCCGCCTTGCCCCGGCGAGCTTGCCCGTATCGAGCCTCGAGCATGCCGTCGGTGTCGAACACGCAATGCGCGCGCATCCGCGCGCCGAAGGGGCTCGGGCAGGCACGCCCGGGACGTCGCGCGCACGCTGGAGTTCCGGATCAATTCGCCAGATCACTACGATAGTTGCGCAAGAACCGCTCGATCTCACCGTTGAGTTCGATCGCAAACGGCCAGGCGTCCTCGTTCTGCGGGGCCAGTGTTTTCTGCTGGCGGTAGATCCGCTGGCTGGCGCAGACGAACAGCCGTAATTTCAGTTCCGGCCAGTAGGCGCTTTCGACCGAGGAAATGGTGACCGGGGTTTCCACCCGGGCCGACAGCAGCGCCTGCGGGCGGTTCGGCGCGGCACACAGTTCGCGGCTGCGCGGATGCTGGCCCGACTCGTTCCACCAGGCATCGAATTCCCTCTGCCCCAGCTCCAGCCCACGGACGTCCATCCGTAGCACTTCGCGTCCCGCCTGCTGCAAGGCAGTGTGCATCCGGGTCGTGTAGCTGTTCCGCGTTTCGCCGTTCCAGAAACTGCGACTGATCGGCATGCCCAGCGCAGCGTAGGCAAGCGTCGGGCGCGCCGGTTCCGCGGCAGCGGGCGGAACGGCCACCGCTTCGGGTTGTTCTGAAGCCGCGGCGGCAGCGTCAGCCGCCGGCTTGATGACGGGGCGGGAAGAAACGATTTGATCTGCCGGCCTTTTCGCCGCAGCAACCGGCACCTTCGCGGGCTGGGTAGGCCGAACCGATGCAGCAATGGCGGGCGGCGTGGCGGACCCAGCCATGGCCGGTTTCGCTGGAGGAGGGGCAGAAGGCACGGTCGTGGCGGAGACAGTCGCGGCTGGCGTGGGATGAAGGGTGGGCGCCACTGCGGGGGTCGAGGTGATGGCGGGTTCCGTAGCCTGGGGTTTGTCAACCGCGGCGACAACGGCCGGTCCCGCCTTGTCTGAGCTGCCTGCCGGCTCCGGCAGCAGGCGCGGCGCCAGCATCAGGCCAACACCCGCCAGCACCAGGATCAGCGAGGGATGGGTGACGTTGAGCTTGATGCCGAAAGCCTCGACCGACGACGCCTGCGTGCTGGTCTTGCTGCTGATGAACATCACCAGCCCGGTGGCCACCAGCACCAGGCCGGCGATCACCAGCAGCGTGTCGAGCAGGGTGGAAAAGTCGGCTGGCATGATGGCGCTCCCGGGCTGCGTTCAGTAATGCAGGTCGCGTCCGCTGAACAGCCGCTTCGGCACGCTGCCTAGGACGCGGGTGAGCACCGAGTTCATCGTCGCGCAATCGTTGTCGAAACCGCCGTGGCTGTGGCTGACCGAGGCGCCTTGCCTGATGGCGGCCGCTTCCTTGGCCGGATCGATCGGGATGCCCTCGGAAACCACCAGCGCGGGGCGGCCATCGACCGTTTTGGCAAACAGCCGTGCCAGCAGCGGGTCGGCGTCGATACAGGCCTTCATCCCCAGTATCGGCACCTCGCGCATGCCTTCGAAGGCGTTGGAGACGAGGTAGAGCAGGGATTTTCCATAGGGCCCCACGCTGTCGCCGCGTTCCAGCTTGTCCGACAGCAGATACAGGCTCGGCAGCGGGATCTGCCCCGCTTCCAGGCCGGGCAGCAGCAACTGCTTGAAGGTGTCGGTGCGGATGGCGGGGGCGAGAAACTGCACGCTCTTGAGCGGTATACCCAGATTCGCCAGCAGCGGCATGGCGTGGGCGGCGAAGATGCTGCCCGCCGAATGGCCGACGATATGCAGCTCCCATCCGGTCTTGTCGTGGCTGGCCCTTTGTTTCTTGGCCAGTTCGACGTAGCTTGCGACGAGCTGGATGGCTCCGATGTTGTGGGGATGGTCGGAGGCCAATTGGGCTTTTTACTTCATCTCGCGCCACAGCCGGTGGCCGGCGCGGGAGAGCGTGAGTTCCAGCACGCGGTCACGGGCCTCGGTGAGGTTTTCCAGGAAGCCGCCGCCGGCGAGCCTGTCGGCTTCGGTGAACAGGTCCTTGAACAGGCCCGCGACGCTGGAGAGGAAGTCGCTCTCCCACATGACGTGCAGCGGATAGATCTCGTTTTCCAGCATGACGTCGCGCATCGCGACGATGCGCTTGGCCGAGGCGGATTCGGAATTGAGGCCGCCGTGCAGGTACAGCAGTATGCGGCGCTTCTTCCAGCCGCGGGCTTTGGCGGGGATGGTTTCGCAGAACAGGCGTTCGATGTCGGACTCGGTGGTCCAGTACTCGCCGGAATCGGACAGCTCGCCGTTGTTGGCGACGTCGATCACGTAGGGCCGGATATCTGACAGCGGGATGGTGCGGCTGGCGCGCTGGATACCGGAGGTGTCGATCGACTTGTCTTCCGCCCACAGCTCCATCATCACCGGCACGCCGAGTTGCGCGACCCAGACGTCGGTGGCGTGCATCAGAAAGTCCTCATAGGGCAGCAGCGCAAAGCCGCCTGCCCCCCAGCCCGGCCCCCAGGAATTCTGGATGACGAAGCCCTGCGGCGTGTAGCCGACGATGGCGATGGCGTGGCCGCCGTCGGCACTGCCGCTGCGTTTGATCACCGGCAGTTTGAGCGCCACCTTGCGGCCGCGCTGCACATAACTGACCGGCACCGGCTTGTCGCCCTTGCTGCCGCCCGGAGCGGCCCAGCCCGAATGCACCATCAGCGTGGCGTAGAGAATGCCGGTTTCGCTCAGCGCGGTGTGCATGTCGCGCACGTTGTACGGGCGGATGCGGTAATAGGCGCCCCCCGGCGTCGCCATCGCCTGCTGGATGATGCCGTCGCTCATGTGCGTGATGCCATGCTGGTCGTCTTTCCATGCCGATCGCAGACATACGCCGTGCTTGGCCCAGGCCTTGATCGCGCCGCGCGCGGAGGAGCCCTCGTAGGCCTCCCCCGGCCATTCGTCGTAGCGCCGCGCCAGTTCGTACAGCATGCGCGGGCTGACGATGGCGGTCCGTTTCTGCTTGGCGCGCAGAAAATTCACCACTGCCGCCAGCGCAAAGCCGGTGCAGGCGCCTTCGCGCCCCTGGTCGAGAATCATCGCGGGCTTGATCAGCGGGCAACTCACCAGCGAGTCGGGCAGCGAAATCAGCGCGGGCTGGTAAAACCAGTCGCGCAGGTCGATGCGGTCGGGAAAGGCGTCGAGCCGCTGGCCGGTGGCCTTCTCGGAGCTGGTTTTTAGCGGCAGCTCTGAGGGTGTGGTTGAGGTCTTTTTAGGCATGAGATTTTCCCTTTCAGAGGCTTTTCAGATATTCCAGCAGCGCGGCCTTGTCCTGGGCCGGCAAGGTCGTGCCGAAGTCGTGGCCCAGGTTGCCGTTGCCACGCAGCCGCGTGTCGAGCGGCGTGCCGGCGCGTTCGGCCGCGCTTCCCTGCGCGACGAAGCCGACGCGCACCGGGTCGTAGACGTCGTAGCCGCGCCAGAACACCGGCGGCCGCTGCGCGGGGGGCGTCAGCAAGTCGGCGAGGGTCGGCACCGAGCCGTTGTGCAGGTAGGGGGCGCGCAGCCAGATGCCGTCGAGGAACTGCGCCACATAGCCCGTCAGCGGGGCTTCGACCAGTCCTTTGCGCTGGAAGCCCATTGCGCTGACCACCTGATTGGCCTCGATCGCCGCCTGCTTGCCCCAGGTATCGATGCGTCCACGGTCGGTGCCGATTTCTGAAAGTGGAACGATGGTGCCGGTCCGCGCACTGGCGTGGCAGGCGGCGCAGTTTGCGTCGAACACCGCCTTGCCCCGCGCCGCGCGCGTGGCATCGATGGCGAAGGGATACTGCGGCGCCGGCTTGTTCGTCAGGTAATCGACCAGCCAGTCGACCTGGCCGAGGAAATCCGCCTTGTCCTTCGGTTCGGCACCCATCAACCCCAGCGCGGAGTCGATGACCACCGAATAGGGATCGTGCGAGTCACCGGCGAAGTTCATGCGGTGGCCTTTTTCCGGCTGGTATTTCTTCAGGTTCCACACCGACGGCATGTCCGTCGGGCCGAAGCTGTCGTCCATCGGCCAGCGGATCATGAAGTACTTGGTCAGGTTCATCGCGTCGTCGCGCCCGCGTCCCCACTCGGGAAAGTCGTGGCGGTAGATCCACTCGAACTGGCCTTCGCGTTCGGTCAGGCGTTTTTTGGTGATCGGGATGATGAGGTAGCGGTAGGCCAGGCGATCGATGAAGTCGAGGTCGGCGGCGAGGTCGATCTCGGCCATCAGGGTGTCGGCGTTGAAGCGCGGGTCCTTGGCGCAGTCGACCAGGAAGCGGAAGAAGGCTTCGAGGTCGAGCGTGTGGTTGGGGCCGGTGACCACCAGCGTCGGCGTCTCGTCGGGTTGGGCGCGGTAGCTCGCCACATGGCAGGACGCGCAGGTATTGGCGACACGGTCGAAGCCGATACGGCGCTTGGAGAAGCCCACCGGCAGTTCCTCGCCTTGCTCCCACACCACGCCGAAGCTGGCGTAGCCGATGCCCGGCTTGGGCAGCTTGTCGGGGAAGACGCGCGGCAGCACATAGAAAATCCAGTAGGGGATGCCGGCGTCGTTCTCGGCGCCGATCGACCCGTACTTGAAGCGGTCGTCCGGGTTGTCGAATTGCGTGGCACCGTGGTCGCGCAGGAAACGGTCCCAGCCGACCAGCAGGAGCAGCGCGCCGAGAATCAGCACGACGAGGGCGGTCGTTTTTAGCCAGCGCGGACAACGGCAGAGCGTCTTCATGGTGGGCTCCTAGAACGTCTTCAGGTATTCCAGCAGCGCCCACTTATCAGCGTCGGGAAGGCGCGTGCCGTAGGCCGCGCCTTCGTGCCCGGCGTTGCCGTTGCCGGGCAGCGTGGTGTCGAAGGCAAACAGCGGTTTGCCCTGACTCTCGGGCTGGTCGGCGACGAAGCCGAGACGCTTCGGGTCGTACAGGTCGTTGCCGCGGTAGAAGGTTTTTGGGCGCTGCGCGGCGGGCTGCAGCAGGTCCCACAGCGTCGGCACCGAGCCGTTATGCAGGTAGGGCGCGCGCAGCCAGATGCCGTCGAGCGGGGCGTTGGCGTAGCCGTACGTCTTGCGGAAGTGGCGGAAGCGGCGCTTGGGGTCGGCCGAATACAGCATGCCCTGGTTCTGCGCGAGCTGCAGGGTGTAGGAATCGAGGCGACCGCGGTCGGTGCCGATCTCGGCGATGGGTGAGACCTTGCCGACGTATTCGCCGGAAAAGTCACTGCCGTCCTTGCCGTGGCAGGCGGCACAGGCCTGTTCGTAGAGCGCCTTGCCGCGAGCCGCGAGCGCATCGTCGATTGGGTAATGCTGTTCAAATGCCGGAGGCGCCACAGTGGCGATCCAGGCTTCGATGCGGGCGATGGCGGCGTGATCGATGAGCTTCGGCGTGGCGCCGGTGCCGAAGGCTGCAGACAGATTGCGCTCCTCGACACGGCTGTTGTTGCCGTCCCAGTGCAGCTGCATGCCCTGTTTCTTGGCCTGGTTCCAGATCGCCGGAAAATCCGACACCCCGACGAGTTCCTCCGGTGACAGCTGCTCGAACGGCACGCCGAATATCGCCTTGGCCGAATTGAAGGTGTCGACCCGTCCCGGTCCCCAGTCGGCCTGTGCATGAATGAAGCGCAGGCGTCCGAGCAGCCCGGCGACGCCGTCGCGCATAAGGTGGACGGCGAGCGGATAGACGACGTGCTTGTCTAGCAGGCCGAGGCCGCCGGCCTTTTCCGCGATGCGCGGCACCACCTGCGCGGGAGTGAAGCGGCGGTCGTTGACGCATTGCTGGACGAATTTCTGGAAGCCCATCAGGTCGAGCTGGTTGGCGGGCATGCCGGCGACCAGCATCGGCTTGGCGTCGGGCGCGGTGCGCACGGTGGCTGAGTGGCACACCGCGCAGTTGAGGAAGACGCGGTCGATACCGAGGTGGCGGCGTTTCGACATGCCGACCGGCAGGTCGCGGCCCTGTTCGAAGATGAAACCGAGCGAGGCATAGCCCTTGCCCGGCAGCAGATCCGGGCAGACTTCGGGCAGCACCTGAAACAGCCAGTAGGGGAAGCCCATGTTGCGCTCGCCGCCGGTAGAGCCGTATTTGAAATGCTCGACCGGGTCGTCGTAGGTGACCGGACGGTCGGGCAGAAAGCGGATCGCGGCTCCCAGTGCGCCGAGTGCGAGCAGTGCCAGCACCGCCCACAGAAAGAACCGGCAGCCGGAGCAGCGGGTTTCCGCAGTGCTCATCGCGCACGCTCCACATAGTTGGACGGCGGCAGGCAGGGGCGCAACTGCGCATAGGGCAGCCGCAGCAGACTGGCCGGATCCTGACCGTGCAGACGGCTGGCAACGAGACGCTTCAGCGCGGCGAGTTCGGGCGATACGGCCCAATGCAGGGGATCGATGCCGCGGCTTGCCAGCGCCGCGGCCGGCGGCATCGGCGGCTTGCTGCGCTCGGCTTGCGGGATTCCCCCCATGCTCAGGCGGACGAAAATGCGCGGCGCGCAGTGGTCGAGGCTGGCCTCGACCTCGACCGGACTGCCGTGCAGGAAGTTGGGTGGATGCGGCAGCGTGGTGTCGTGGCAGCTGGCGCAGTGGGCGCGCAGGGGCGCGACGAGCGGACCGCTTTCGGCGGCGGCGGAAACGGGCTCCATGCGTGCCGGCGGCAGGCTCGGAGCGCGGGACCGGCGCGGCTTGCCGAGCTCTGCCAGCAGGTCTTCGAGCACGGCATGGCTGAAGGGCCGCGACGCCAGGGCGCCGCGCGCGCGCACGCGCTCGAGTGAATGGGACAGGTCGCCGCGAGGCAGGCGTTGCACGGCAGCGGGGTCGAGCATGCCGGCCAGCCCGACGACGAGGGCGGTCTTGTCCGGCGTCTGCCAGCTTTCCAGCGGCGGGCGCAGCAGCAGGGGGTCGCTGGCCGGATCCTGCAAAGCGGCCAGCGGATCGCGGTTGGGCAGGTCGGGATTGGGGATGGCCAGTCCACGCGGCCAGTTGGATTTCCAGGCATGGTCGAGCGCTGGCAGAAGGGTCGATGCCGGGAGACGGCCGCTGCGGGCATAGTCGAGCGCGGCGGCGAAAGCCTGCATGCGGCAGCGGCCGCCCGCCTCGCCACGGCCGCAGCCGCGCTGCCACAGGGTTTGCCAGACTGCGAACATATTGGCGCGGTCGCTTGCGGCGTCGATGAAATACGCGATATCGGTCCCGCCGGCTCTGATGCCGTAGAAATCGCGGCGCGTGTCGCGCAAGCGGGCGGCGATCGCCGGGTTGGCCGGCGTTTCGTCCCACAGCGGACGGGCGAAGATCGGCGCGCCGTTCTGGTGGCAGGCGAGACACAGGCTGCGCCGGGCGTAGAACAGCTGCGGCGCCTTGCCCTGCCGGTAATCGCGCACCACCTGGAATTCGAAGCGGCCGGCGGCATCGTTGTAGCTGATGACCTCGATCACCGCGCCCTTCTCGTGATAGCCGAGGAACAACCGGTCTTTCAGGGGCGGGATGCCAGGCTTGCTGGCGCCGTCGGCTGCGGCGACCACGCGCGGGAAGCTGAAGTAATCCGGTGCCCCCGCCTCGCGCTGCAGCGAACGGCCGAGCGGAATCAGCGTAACCTTGAGCGGCGGCAGGCCGCCGGCATCGGTCTGCATCTGGCGGTTGATCACGTTCAGCAGCCGGGAAAACGGATACGGCACCGGCTGGCTGCCGATCAACTGGTCGAAGCGCGAGCGCCCGAGCGGCGGCAGGTCGTCCTGCGCGGGCAGCGAACTCGAGGCGGTCAGAATGGCGGCGAACATGAGGGTGAGCCGGCCTGGTTTCATGGCGCTAGCGTGCCGCCAGCACCCGTTTCTGCGTGCCGGGCCAGCAGTCGTCGCGTACCTGGCCGGTTTCGAACTCGCCGCGCCCGGCCTTGTCGACCTCCTCGTTGCTGAGCACGAAATTGAGGATGAAGGCGTGATCCATGTAGGCGCGGCCGAGGTAGAGGCCGGGACGCACCATGCGGATTTCATCGCGCACCTTGAGGCCGCGCCGCCCGGCGAGAAAATCGGGTTTCTCGCGGTAGCCGCGGATTTCGTCGCTGAAGGCGTAGTCGATGATGATGGATTCGCGGCGCGAGTCGATCAGGCTTTGCCCGCAGTAGAGCTTGGCGGGAAACAGCAGCCAGGCGTCGCGGCCGTCGACGTCGATCTTCGGGATGTCACCGGGGCCGATCACCGGGCGCAGTACGGCGAGATCCTGGATGCGGTTGCGCAGGACTTTCTGGTCGCGGTAGAACACCTTACCTTTCCACAGCGCTTCGCCAGCGGTCTCGAGCATCTTTCCCTTGAAGTTCACTCCAAGCCCCTTGAGGCCGCCGATGATTTCTGCCGCGCGCAGCCTGCCGGAGCTGCCACGCGGGAACACGATTTCGCCGTCGAATGGCCCGTCGGGAATCGGCCCCGAGCCGAGCCGCGCGTACAGTTGGTCGAGTTGCTCCTGGTCGAGGCTGGCGAGGTATTTGGGCGTGACCTTGGCGAGTTCCTGCAGCGGGATGGGGTAGTCGTATTCGATCTGCGCGAAGTCGGGTTTGCTGGCATACGTGTCGCCGTAGGGCGCGAATGCGATGTCGGGCTTGCCGCCAAACCAGCTGCCAAGCTTGTCGCAGCTCGACAGGGGCAGGCCAAGTGCGGCGATGAGGAGAAACGTCCGGACATTCATGAGAGCCTCCTTCACAGGGTCGCCAGAAAAGCGATCAGCGCGTTCTTGTCGGCGTCGGACAGGTCTTCGCCGAAGCGATGGCCGTCGTTCTCGATCTCGGCACTGCACGACGAATAGACTTGCCACAATGCGGGGGTGCGGGCGCGCGCCTCCTTCACCACCTCGACCAGCCGGTCCGGGTCGGAGACGATGGCTTGGCCGATCGTCTGCATTTCCGCCGCGAGTTGTCGCGCTTCCTGGGCCGGCAGCACTTTGGTGAGACGCGCCTCGAGTTCCTTGGGTTTGAGCTTGGCGTGCACCAGATCGACGATGAAATCCTTGTGGCGGAAATTGCCGACGTTGCCCGCCGTGGCGCCGGCCGGGACCCGCACGGTGAAGCCGACCAGGCGCGTCTCCTGCTTGCCGTCGAAGATGCGCGGGCCGATGTCGAGGACGATTTCCTGGTCGACCTTGGTCGCCTTGGGGATGCGCTTCGCCGGGTTCAGCAGGTCCTGCATCGAGGCGACGTAGAGCCTGAAGCGGCCTTCGACCGAGGGGTCGTATTGCCAGCACGCCGGCTGCCTGTCCCTGGCCAGCGGGGGGTTGCCGGGCTTGGTCGTGTCGACGTAGCTGGAGCGATAGAGCTCGTAGGCATTGGCCTTGTCGCCGCCCCAGCCGCACAGCTCCGGCCCGACCGAGTTGTTGTGCAGAAAGGGCGCGTGGGCCCACAGGTTGAGCAGCGAGATATTGCGGTAGTAACCGCGTCCGCCGTCGTGCGGCTCGAGGATGCCGGAGACGGGCTTGCGCGCGTGGTAGTCCTCGTTGGCGAACTGCTCCCAGACGTGGCCGCGGATATGGTTGGAATGCAGCGAACGGCAGCGATAGGTGCCGATTTCGGTTACCGGCGTCGGCACGTCGCTGCCCAGCCAGTCGGCGCGCAGCCCGGTTTGGCTGTCGATGGCGCGGAAATCGACCGCTTCGAAGGGCGGCTTGGCGCTGGCATGGCAGCGCGCACAGTTGGCGACGAAGACCTGCTGGCCGCGCTCGAGCGAGCCCTTGCCGAAATTCTGCTCGAGGTCGCGCACCAGATCGGCTTGGCCGTATGGAGCCCGGCGCTGGTTCGCGCGTGCGTCGACGAGGTCGCGCGCCCGGCCCTCGGGTGCGGTCAGGAAGAAGTCGAGAAGGTTGTGCAGGCGGTCTTCAACCGCGCGGAAGCTGGGGCAGTCGCGTCGGCACTGGCCGATGTCGAACGGCGTCTGGCCGAAATTGCGCGCCTGCGGGTCGAGCTGGCGCAGGTCGGTGAGGTGGTTGACCCAGCACTGCTCGGCGCACGAGCCGATGTTGAAGTACACGCGCTGGATCGCGCCGAGCGCGCCGATCGAGTCGCCGCCGCCCTTGAGGATGTGATGCACGGTCTCGGTCTTGACGCTTCTCTCCCAGCATTTGCCGGCCTTGCCGGGCTCGCACCAGCAGACGGATTTCTGCGCAGCAGACGGACACGCCGCCACCTTGCGCCAGCGCTTGACCTTCTCGCCCGCAAACGTGGGGCGCTGCGCGGTATTGATGAGGGCGTTGATGGTGCCGGCATTGTTCACCTGGTCGTTGGGGATCGCCGAGGTGTCGGAGGTGCCGGGTCGCGCGTGGGAGAAGATCTGCCACAGCAGGTCGTCGTGCGGCATGCCGGAAATGAGGATTTCGGAAACGCGGATGTACTGGTTGCCGACCAGGCCGGAAAGGTTCTCCCACTTCGGCTGTTCGGGGTCGACAGGCGGCTTGGCCGGATCGAAGGCGACGTGGCAGGAGGCGCAGGCGGTACCGATGAGGAAGGGTGGCTCGATCGAGGCGTCGGCGAGTTTGCGCAGCTTGAAGTCGGCTCGCGCCGGATCGTTCGACAGCTTGCGGCTGTAGCCCTCCCAGGTACCGAGGCGGCCGTTGAGCTGTTGCCACGCCGCGGCGTCGAAGCGCGGGTTGGGGAATTTGCGGAAGCCGAGCGCGCCGCTGGAAGTGCCGAAGGCGAGGTTGCAGCTGTCCTCGCGGCCCTGCCTGTGGCCGTCCGGGTCGCCTTCGGCGGCGTCGGCGTCGTTGAAGTCGCAGGCGGGGTCGCGGTAGCCGGGCTTGCCGACGAACTTCAGCAGCTCCTGGTCGCCGGGGCACCAGTCGAAGCCGTAGGTTTCTTCGTAGCTCTTGGCCGGGCAGCCGTCGGTGCCGGGTTTGCAGCAGCCGGGGTCGTTGATCAGGCCCCAGGTCCTGAAACGGGTGTCGCGCGCATCGCTGCGCAGCACGCCATACCAGTCGATCAGCGCGGTGATGCGCTGTTGGAAAGTGTAGGTGTGAAAGCGCGCGTTGCCGGCGGTGGCCTTGAACCAGATTTCGCGGCCGGCGCGGGCCGAGGGCGAGAGGCCGGCTTCTGCTTCCTCGAATCCGGCGTCGGTGTAGCGGCTGGCAGGGAGGGGCGCGGCGCCGGGGTCGGCTGCCGTCGCGGCTGGCGGCGGCAGCGTGGCGCGCGCGCTTTCGGGCTGGTGATTGAACCCTGCGAGTGCAGCGATAGCGGCAATGCCGACGAAGCCTAGCCAGATCGATGTCTTCATGGTGCTCTCCTGTTGGCAGCGCCGGCTGCCGTGAACCATGGTCGGGGACGGCGGGCTCTCAAGCGGTTTCATCGCGCCGTTCTCGCAATATCTCGCACAGCCACGGCAGGACCGGTCCGCTGTCGTCGGCCATCTCCTGACGCTGGTAGGCCTCGGTCAGCGGCGCGTCGAACACCGCCTTGCCGATGTGGTGCCCGAGCTTGCGGTAGCTCTCGAACTGCGACTCGTCGAACCACTGGTCGGACGTCGACTGGTGCGGGAACCCGGGATGGGTACATTTGTAGTTCAGCAGATCGGCCGGTTCGCAGCCGGTCAGACGCGGTTTGATGTAGATCAGGCAGCCTTCGGCAGGCTGTTCGGAAGTCCCCTCGCGGGTGGGATAGATCACGCGGCCGACCGCCGAGTAGCCGCTCTGCAGGTCCTCGGCATGGATGTCGATGACCACGCCGAAGTCGGCGTAGCACTTGCGGATGGCGTTGCCGAGATCGTCGAACTGGTTGTCGGCATCCTGGCCGGCGTCGATGGCGACGATGCAGGCGCAGCGCCGGCGTACCAGTTCGTAGATGCCGAGGTTTTCGAAGTGGCCGCCATCGGACAGGTAGACGAAGGGCGATGAGTGCTGGGTACGCCCGAACAGTTCGCTCAGCAGATAGATGCCGCCGAACGGCGGATCGTGTTTCTTCCAGTGGTCTTCGTTGGCCGGGTTGGGGCTCCAGTGACCCAGGCGGACGTTGAACACGGTCATCAGGAATGTCAGCGCGGGCGAACTGTGGTAGCCCATGTTGGGGCAGGCGGCGGCGCCCGAGATCGCCATCACCGAGCCCATCCACACGCCTTCCATGTATTGCGAAGTGGGGCGGTAATGGCCGAGCAGTTGGCCCTTCTCGTCCGGCAGGATGAAGCTGTAGCCCACTGCCGTCGGGGTGAAGGCGAACGCGGCGGCGCGGCGTTCCTGCCATGCGAGCTGCTTGCCGGCGACCAGGTTCATCGCGGTGTTGTAGATGGGGTAGGGGCGCTGGCATCGCGGCTTGCCGCCGATATCGCGGCAGAGGTCGGCCAGCCTGATGTCGTCGCGCGGGTCGAAGCCGGTGAACGGGTGCGGCACGCGCAGCTTGCAGCGCGAGGCGCCGAGGTAGGAGCGCACCAGGCGCTGGCGGTAGAAGTGGTAGATCGAGAACAGGTTGACGTCGATGCGCCAGGCGAGCGCGGCGGCCGTGGCCAGGCTGCCGATGCACAGGATCGCGACCCAGGTAATGTCGACGTGCTGGAAGTTGGACGATTCCTGGTAGAGCACGTCCATGAACCGCGGGTGGGTGGCAGGATGGGGCTCGCAGCCGCTGCAGAACAACGGCAGCATCAGCAACTGGTGCAGGCCGAAGGACAGCAGGCCCAGCAGGCCGACGACGAAGACATAGGGCATCAGCTGGGCGGCACGATCGCGCCAGGTTGCGCGGGTGTCGGCGGCGGTTTTTGCGCTGCGCCCGATCAACACGCCGGCGATCGTCGACAGCACCCAGGTCACCCCGCCGGCGGCGACGAAGGCCTGCGGCGCCCAGCGGAAGAAAGCGGGCGCGAGGTAGACGATGCTGAACATGGCGGCCCATATCAGGGCGACCAGCAGGACCCAGCCGCCGAGGCGCGACCACCATTCGCGCGAATCGTGCGAGAAGTACCGCCCCATCAGGCCGATATGGCCCACCACCGTGAGCGAATAGAACTTGAGCAGCAGGGCGGTGGCGAGCGCCGACGCGATCCACGAGCCGCTGTAGCCCTTGCCCACTTCGCGGATCCATTCCGTCGCCTCGGCAAACGCGGCCAATAGCAGGCCGCCCAGCGCCCCCGCCAGCACGGCGTAGCCGGCCATGGCGACGACGCGAGCGGAATTGAACCGCTGCTGGTCGCGATTGTGACGCTCGAGAAACCGGCCCAGTAGCCAGCCCAGCAGCCAGGGCGGCACATAGACCAGCATCCCCCACAGCACCCAGCCGCCGAGCGAAATCCTGTCGAGGCGTTCTGCCCCGGCATAGAAGCCATAGGCGATAAGCCAGGCCGAGAGCAGCGCGGGCAGCACCACCAGCGTCAACACCCCAGCCTGGCGGGTGTGGAAGGGGCGGGTCTTGAACGCGCCGCGACTGGCCAGATTGAGGCCGATGAAAATCATCGCGACAAAAATGCAAGCAACACCGCCGCCAAAAAGTGGCAGCAGTTTGGCTTCGGCTGCGGCGTGGGCACCCTCCCAGCCGGTGATCCAGCGGGCGAACCACACCAGCAGGCGCGGCAGCAGGAGCAGTCCGCCGAGCGCCAGCAGCAGCAGGCTGAAGTTGAGATACAGATTGCGCAGGTAGGTGGCGACCGCGGTCAGCGTGTCGGCGGAGAAAAAACTGACCTTGGGCGTGAGGTAATTGCTGTAGCTGCGAAGGAAGCGGATCGCGGAGTTTTCGCTGCCGCCGGCATGCAGCTGCGGCTCGGCGTCCTCGACGCGGCCGTTGCATCTGAGGTGGATGAAGGCCGACAGCCAGCCGCCGATGTAGCCACCGCCCGATACGCACGACAGGTAATCGAACTGCCGCAGCAGCCGCAGTTCGGCCAGCGCCTGGACGATGCCGAGATTGAAGGTGGCGCTGCGGATGCCGCCGCCTGAAAAGGCCAACCCGGTCAGCGGCCGGCCGGGGCCGTCGTGGTGGCCGTCGGGTTCGCGGATGGCTTCGCGCTCGCAGGCGTGGACGAACTCCCAGTCGAACGAGGTCGGCGCGTCAGCCATCGATGGCTTCCAGGTATCTGCTGTGGCACCAGCCGACGATGTCCATCACGCCGTTGACCTCGCCGACCACGTCGACCTGCCACCACACGCCATGCTTGACCACTACCTCGACCTCGGTGCCCGGTGGCAGCGGTGTGCCCGGCAGCGCAGGAAAATCGGAGCCGGCACCGCTGCGCACATACAACCGGGCGGCAGTGCGGTAGCGCTCGGGATGATCGTCGTCGCGCCCCAGCAGGCGCGCGCGCACCGATTCCAGGGGGAAATCCGGACCCGGATCGCGTTTGCGTGCGGGCGCGATGTCGTCGTGTCCCAGCACGTCGGCAAGACGGTATTGCCTGACCAGCGCCATGCCGCATTCGAGCGTGGCCTCGATCTGCTGCGGCGTGTAGGCATGCCAGCCAGACGCTGGCGTGCCTGGCGGATCGTTCTTGTGCGGGGCGATAGTGACTTCGCTGGCGGGGAAGCTGCGGCGGGTGAGCGGGGAAACCCATTTGCCACCGCTCTCGATCAGGCGGCCGGCATTGTCGAGCTCGATGCCGATGCTGTGGTGGTTGAGCCCCGACACGCTGCCCCAGCGCGACTGTCCGGCGTGCCAGGCTTCGTGGTTGAACGGCACCAACTGGGTGACGGCGCCGTCGCGCGCGATCACCAGGTGGGCGGAGACACGTGACGCCGGATCGCGGAACCAGGAGATCGTGCCGGCCGCACTGCTGCCGGCGGTGTAGTGGATCACCAGGAATCGGGGCGCTATGGTGCCGCCCACATGAGGGCTCGCGACATATTCTGCCGCATGGCCATCGTCCCGCATCAGCCGGTGCGTGCGGATTTTCATTGTATTGCCTCCCCGTTGGTGGGTTCACCGCGGGGCGAGGCGGGTCAAGCACGATCCAGCGTCCAGCCTTGCTGCGCGGTGGTTGACATTAACCTAGGCCATACAACTGGCGGCGGATATACGTAATTGTGGTGAGGCTATACGTACTTGTTTTAGGCGGCGGGGATTCAGGCGAAGCACCGCTGGCGGGGACAAGCCGTTTTTACGGCGCCGGAGCCGCGCGTGCTCAACGCCGTCGCAAGCGCTCGGTTACGACCTTGCCCTCGTCATCCAGGCGGCCGTCCAGGCGGACATAATCCCCCGGTCGTGGCAGTTTGTCGCGGCGTGCGCCAGCCAGACTTCCCGGATCGAGCGCGTCGATCAGGCCCGCGGCGTCGAGCATGCCGTGCAGGCGTAGCCGCGCTCCGATGGGGATGTGCGCAGGCTTCCCCGTGGCATCGCGCGCACCCTGGACGATCCACGTCTCGATCAGCCCGATGTCCTCCGCGCCCAGATAGGGCGGCCCGTCGAGTGGCATCCGCGGCCGCGCCTGGCCCTTGATGCGGCGCAGCAACTCGCTGGCTTCCGGGCGTCCCGGCACCACCCGCGCCCGCTCGGCGGCCGACAGGGTATCGGCATGGGAGGTCAGCCGGTAGCCTTCCGGCGCAGCGCCCATCTGGCCGTTGTCGCTGTGGCACTAGGCGCAATGCCGGGCCAACAGCGGCGCCACGTGGGGGTAAGTGACCGGCTCGCCGGCAGCCGGACGGGATGGGGCCGACGGTGGGGACGGTGCTGCGCTGCCTGGTTTCACGCCACCGGCGATCCATTGCTCGAACAGGGCGACTTCCGCATCCGTCAGGAACGGCGGACCGGTCATCGGCATGCGCGGCTGGCTGCTGCCGTTGAGCCGTCTCACCAGTTCGCTCGACGCCGGGTCGCCTTGTTTGACCGCGGGGCCCTTCGCGCTGCCGACGAGCAAGCCCTCGAGCGTGTCGAGTCGCAGGCCGGCCGCTGCCGGCGGCCCGGAATGACACATCACGCACCGCTCCCCAAGCAGGGGAGCGAGGGCGTCATAGCTGATTGTTTCCGCGTTTGCCTGCAGCGCCAGGGCGGCCATCAGGCTGGCCCAGGGCAGACGCCCCATTCCTTGCGCTTGTTTCATGCCGCCTCCGCAGGCTGCAAGGGGATCATTCGCCGAACAGCGCCAGCCCATCTCTCGCCAGCAAGGCCGAGCCATACGCCGCCTCGGTATGCGCCGCTCGCGCCACCGGCACGCCGAGCAGGCGCTGGCGGATTGCGGTCCATACCGGGTTCTTCGCACCGCCGCCGGCGGTCTCGACCCGAATCAATCGAGAAGCACCGAGTTCGGCCAGCAGGGCATAGCCGCGCGCCTCGATGCGCGCCAGGCTTTCCAGCAGGCCGTGCAGGTATTCGGCGTCGTCTGCCGGGCGTGGGCCCAGTTTCGGCGCCAGCTGCGGGTCGTTGAGCGGAAAGCGTTCGCCGCGGGACGGCAGCGGCAGGTAATCCAGCGGGCTGGCGATGGTCGGGTCGATCTCGACACTCAGCGCGGCCAGCTGACGGTCGTCGAAGAACCGCCGCAGCACCGCCCCACCGGCGTTGGAGGCGCCGCCCGCCAGCCAGCGCCGGCCGAACCAGTGGCAATAAACGCCATATTCGCCGGACTCGACGCGGGTATCCGACAGCAGCTTCAGCACCAGGGTGCTGCCGAGCGAAGTTACCGCCTCACCACTTTCGCGCACGCCGGCGGCGAGAAAGGCGGCAATCGAGTCGGTGGTGCCGGCGCGCACCATGCAGCGCGGGTTGATGCCGAGGTAGCGCGCACGCGGGCGCGACACCGTGGCGACCGCCGAACCCGGCGCGACCGGGACCGGCAGGTAATC